>NZ_JBMOXA010000006.1:0-265050 GCF_049316285.1 Variovorax sp. HJSM1_2
CGCATGAGGCGCCACACCAGCAAATCCTTGTCGAACGGCGAATGCGCCGGCACCGCCTCTTCGCCCAGCACGGCGCGGTAGGCGCGCCAGAAGAACTCGGACGGCAAACGCAGCTCCAGGGCCGCCGCAATGCCGCAGCCGCCGTCGGCCACGTCACTGGCCAGCGCCACCTTGAACCACTGCGCCACGCCGTTGCCCTGTACCAGCACCACTTCGTTTTCCAGCACACCCAGCGGGTGGCTGGCGACCCAGCGCACCAGCAGGTCGCGCAGGGATTCGGGCCGATTGCCATGCACAACCATCAAACCCGTGGTCACCTCGGTCTCAAGCATCAAGTGCGCGTCCTTGTTATTTGTTCAGCTTCTGAGCGTAATGGATTTTGCCGCCAGGTTTGCCCCGCAAAGCTTGATTTGCACCGACCTCGACGCCTCCACCGCCACACGATTGTCACAAGACCGTCATACACATCGGTCACATTGCTGTGTTTACAGTTTCTTACAAGCGCCGCATTTCCACGCCTTATTCCATGGACGACCTTATCCGCAACCCGTTGCAAGCCGCCATGGCCGCTTTATCCCCGGCATTCCACCAGGCGACGGGACCATTGGCGCAAATCATGCGTGAGGGCGGGTTGTACTGTGTGTTCCAACCCTTGGCCGAGCTGCGCGAGGGCAGTATCTATGCACACGAAGCCCTGATTCGCGGGCCTGAGGGCACACCCCTGCACACACCCGACGCGCTGCTCGAGCAGGCCCGGCGCGAGCGCATCCTGCAGGACTTCGAACTGCTGTGTGTGGCCCAGGCGCTGCTGCAATGGGGACGCTGCGGCAACGCCGGCCGCCTGTTTGTGAACATCAGCGCCGATGCGCTGGTGCGCGCCGTCACGCTGTGTGGCGCCGGGCGCATGAACCGGCTGGTGCAGAGCATGGGCGTCTCTACCCGCATGCTGGTACTGGAGATCACCGAACACGACCGCGTAAGCGACATGCCGGCCCTGCGTGCCGCACTCAAAGAAGTACACGCCGCCGGTGCCCGTGTGGCACTCGACGACTTTGGCGACGGCCGCTCCAGCCTGCGCCTGTGGGCCGAAACCAAGCCCGACTTCGTGAAGATAGACAAATACTTCATTCAAAACATCAGCGGCCACCCCGAAAAGCTGCAGATGCTGCAGGCCATCAAAAGTATTGCCGACATGTTTGGCAGCACCCTGGTGGCCGAAGGTATTGAAACCGCCGAAGACCTGCGCGCCCTGCGCGACCTCGACATTCCCTACGGTCAGGGTTATCTACTGGGCCGCCCGGCGCCTGCGCCGCGCGACGCCATTGCCGGCGACGCCCGCGCCGTGATGCAAGACCGCCGCGTGGCCGTGTTGCCGCACCTGGGCCAACAGGCGCGCCCCGGCATCTTGCGCAACATGCTGCTGATACAGGCGCCCACCGTCACGCCGCAGACCCGTAACGACGATGTGGGCGAACTGTTCCAGGCGCATGCCGACCTGCACGCGCTGGCCGTGGTCGACGGCACGCGGCCCGTGGCGCTGATCAACCGCCAGCAGTTCATGAACCACTACGCCACGCTGTACTTCCGCGAAGTGCATGGCCGCAAACCCTGCATCACCATCGCCAACCGCGCGCCACGTGTGGTCGAACTGGACTGCGATGTGGAGCAACTGGTGGGCATACTCACCTCGCAGGACCAGCGCTACCTGAGCGACGGTTTCATCGTCACCGACAACGGCCGCTACACCGGCCTGGGCACCGGCGACCAACTGGTGCGCAGCGTGACCGAGGCGCGTATCGAAGCCGCACGCCACGCCAACCCGCTGACCTTTCTGCCGGGCAATATCCCCATCAGCCTGCACATGCAGCGCCTGCTCGACAGCGGCACCGAGTTCGTCGCCTGTTACGCCGACCTGAACCACTTCAAACCCTTCAACGACTACTACGGCTACTGGCGCGGCGACCAGATGATCCGCCTGCTGGCACGCCTGGCGGTGTCGCAATGTGATGCGCAGCGCGACTTTGTTGGCCACGTGGGCGGCGACGACTTCATGCTGCTGTTCCAAAGCAGCGACTGGCTGCGTCGCTGCGAAGCGCTGGTGCGCGAGTTTGGCCTGGAGGCACAGGCCTTGTTCGACCCTGAGGCGCGCCAGGCCGGTGGCATCTGGGCCGAAGACCGGCACGGCATTCAGCGCTTTTTTGCGTGCACCAGTTTGTCGATTGGTGTGGTGCACATAGGCCCCGGCGCCATTCAGCGGCCCGAAGAAGTGGCCAACCTCGCAGCCCTGGCGAAACACGACGCCAAACTGGCCGCCACCGGCATCGCCTGGCGCGAAGCCACGAGCTTGCCCGGCGGCCGGGTGTCGCTGCATTCCCCGCTGACCGCCGCCTTGGCCAGGTCCCGCGTATTGGTCAGCAGCGTTTAGCCCACAACACCCAAAAGCCTAGCCCTTAGCCTGCACTGCCGCCGACGCCACATCCAGTTGATGCGCCGCACGGTGCAAGTGGGCGATGAATTGCCGGATGGCCGGGGACATCGCCGCATCACTGCGCACCATCACCCCCACTTCCAGCGGCAGGCCGCGTTCGTGCACGTTGATGATGGACAAATGCGCCTGCATGATGGGCTGCAGAGCAATCTGGCGCGGCATCAGGGCCACACAATCACCCGCAGCCACCAATGACAACAGCGCCAGTGTGGAGTTGACCACCGCCCCGACCCGTGGCGACGGCAGAGCGTGTTGTTCGTACCACTGCCGGGCATAACCCGACTCGGCGTTGGCGCCGGTGTAAACCCATTTTGCTTGCTGCAGATCGGCCATGGTGCGGGCTTTCAACCATGGGCTGCCGTGGCGCGCAGTGGGCACCATCTCGGTGTGGGTCAGGCGTTCTATCGTGAACTCGCCGCGTGACAAATCGTCCGGCACGCCGCCCACCATCAGGTCCACCTCGCCTGCACGCAGCCGCTGCAGTTGCGCGATGTACAACTCTTCGCTGATGCGCAGGCGAATATTGGGAAACGCCTGGCCAAAGGTGCGCAGCGTCTCGGGAATCAACAACATCACCGCCAACGGCACCGCGCCCACATGCAACTGGCCGACCATCTGGCCCCCCAGTTGCTGAATGGTGTCCACCGCCGAGACCAGCTCGCGCGACACCTTCACCGCGTGTTCATACAACACCTTGCCCTGCTCCGTAGGAATGACGCCACGCGAGGTGCGCATCAGCAGGGGCACGGCCAATTCCAGCTCCAGTTCGCGGATCATCTTGGACAGCGCGGGCTGCGAGGCACCGACACGGCGCGAGGCCCCGCGCAGGCTGCCCTCTTCCACGGCGGCAACCAGGGCTTGAAGTGTGGCGAGTCTCATAAGAACCTGTTCAATGTCTTTTCCAAGGGACACATGCTGTCCGGGCTGCAGTATGCCCGCACCAAGGCGCCATTGATAACCCCAGGTTTTCACGCCCCGGTACGCCACATCTTTTCGGCAAGGGCCGGCATTTGCAGAATCCCGCCATTCTTGCGATGGGCACTAGCTTGTTATTGCCCTCACGCTCAACCTCATCCAACTCCAACCAAAAGCAAAAACACCATGGCACGCATCATCGGTGGCATCGCCGCCTCTCACACCCCCACCATAGGTTTTGCCCACGACGCGGGCAAACAGAACGACCCGGTCTGGAAGCCGATTTTTGAAGGCTTCAAACCGGTGCAAGACTGGATAGAAGCGCAACGCCCGGACGTGCTGGTCATGGTCTACAACGACCACGTGACCTCGTTTTTCTTCGACCACTACTCGGCCTTCACGCTGGGCGTGGGCGAACGTTATGAAGTCGCCGACGAAGGCGGCGGTGCACGCGAACTGCCGGGCGTGAACGGCCACTCGGCGCTGGCGCGGCACATCGGCCACTCGCTGGTGGCGGATGAGTTCGACATGTCGTTCTTCCAGGACAAACCGCTGGACCACGGCTGCTTCTCGCCCTTGTCGCTGCTGTGTGCGCACGACGAGACCAAGGGCTGGCCGGTATCCATCGTGCCCCTGCAAGTGGGTGTGCTGCAGGCGCCCGCGCCCTCGGCCAAGCGCTGCCTGGCCCTGGGCCGCGCCTTGCGCCGCGCGATTGAAAGTTACCCCGAAGACCTGCGTGTGCTGGTGGTGGCCACGGGTGGTCTGTCGCATCAGGTGCATGGCGAGCGTGCGGGCTTCAACAACACGCCGTGGGACCACCGCTTTCTGGAGCTGATACAGAACGACCCCGACCTGCTGGCTTCGCTCACGCTGGCCGAATACGCCGAACTCGGCGGCTACGAGGCGGCCGAAATCGTCATGTGGCTAGTGATGCGCGGCGCCCTTTCGGCCAATGTGCAGCGCGTGCACCAGTCGTACACCTTGCCGTCTATGACCGGCATCGCCACCGTGGTGTTTGAAAACAAGGCCGGCGAAGCCGTCGCGGGTGAACAGGCGCGCCACCGCGCACGCATGGCCGAACAAATGGCCGGCGCCGAAGGGCTCAAAGGCACCTACCCGTTCGACCTGGCGCGCAGCGTCAAGGCCTACCGCCTGAACAAGTTCCTGCACAGCCTGGTGAACCAGGCCGAGCGCCAAGCCTTCCTGGCCAACGAAGAAGCCGTGCTGGCCGCCGCCGACCTGAGCGACCAAGAGCGCCAACTGGTGCGCGACCGCGCCTGGCGCGCCATGATGCATTACGGCGTGATCTTCTTCATGCTGGAAAAGCTGGGCGCGGTGATAGGCACCTCCAACCTGCACATCTATGCCGCCATGCGCGGCGAACCGCTCGAAACCTTCATGCAAACCCGGCAGGCCCCCGGCGCCATGTATTCGGTGGGTGGCAAGGCGGCGGGCCAGCAAAGCTGGGCCCAGCCCCAGACCAGCAAATAAGCTTTTTAAAACCCCGGAGACAACTTATGACCTCGTTCCCCTTCAGCCCGCCCAGGCGTGCGGCGCTGGCGCTAGCCTTGCTCGGCCTCGCCGCAGGCGCCAGCCTGGCGCAGAGCTTCCCGAGCAAACCGGTGCGCATCATTACGCCGTTCCCCGTGGGCAGCGGCCCCGAAGGAGTGGCCCGCCTGCTGGCCGACAAACTCTCACGCGCCTGGGGCCAGCCTGTGCTGGTGGAAAACCGCCCCGGTGGCAACGGCTTTGTGGCGATTGACGCCTTTAAACGCGGCGCCAAGGACGGCCATGACTTGATCCAACTCGACAACGTGCACCTCACCGCTTACCCGCACCTGTTGAGCAAGCTGCCCTACGACGCGGTAAAAGACTTCGAGCCGCTGACACCGCTGTTCAAGGCCTACTTCTTTGCCACCACCTCCAAGACCAATGGCTACAAAAGCCTGAGCGCGTTGATTGCCGACGCCAAGACGCGGCCCGGCCAGTTGAACTATGGTTCGTGGTCCGTGGGCAACCCTGTGCACCTGGGCTCGGCACGTCTGGCTGCCGCTACCGGCACCGACATGGTTCACGTCATCTACAAAGAAACCACACAGCTCTACACCTCGGTGGCCAACAACGATTTGTCGTTTGCGCTGGGGTCTAGCGGCAGCACGGCCCCGCTGTACCGCGCGGGCAAGCTGGCCTATTTGGCTGTGGCCGCGCCCAAGCGCCTAGCGGCGTTCCCCGAAGTGCCCACGTTTGCCGAAGCCGGTGGTCCGGCCAATTTTGAAGTCAGCGGCTGGACGACTCTGGCCATTCCGCCCGGCCTGCCCCGCCCTGTCGCCGACAAGATTCGCCGCGACATTGAAAAAGCCCTGGCCGAACCGGATGTGCAAGACAAGTTCACCAGCTTTGGCTACGTGCCCTTCAACATCGCGCCGGATGTATTTGCGCGCTACATCCAGGACGAATCGGCCACCATGGCCACGGTGATACGCGCCACGCGCTCCTCGCTGGATTGATCACGACAAACTGCGCCAGCCAGACCACAACGTCACCAGCGCTGTGACCAGCAGCAGCAGGCCCACGGCACGCGCAAAGCTGATCTGGCTGGCCGAACTGCCGCGCAGCCAGACGCGCAAACCGGCGGCGGTTTGCGCCACCAGGCCGTAGACAAGGATCTGCACCACAGCGATCACGCCGCCCATGGCCACGGCCTGTGACGCGACACTGCCCGCATCGGCGCGAATGAACTGCGGAAACACTGCCAGCATAAAAACGTAGGCCTTGGGATTGAGCAGGCAGGTGGTCACGGCACGCACGAAAGACTGGCCCAAGGGACGATGAGGGCGGGACGCCGCACTCTGCAGTTCAGCAAACGCGTTTGTGCTGCGCAGCAAACCCCAACCCATATACGCCACATAAAGCCCACCGACGAGCAGCAGCAGATTGAACAGCAGCGGCGAATGCTGCAGCAACAGGCCTATGCCCAGCGCACTCATGGCCACGTGCACCACCCCGCCGACAACGATGCCCGCAATGGTGGCCCAGCCGGAACGTTTGCCATCGACCAGCGTGCTCGACATCACCAAAGCCATGTCCATGCCCGGCAGCGCGATGATGCCCAGCACCAACAGCGCAAACAACCACAGCGGGTTGGAGACCAGGGGGTTGAGAAATTCCATCAGGCGCTTTCATTTTTTGAATGCGGCGAGTGTGCAAGCCAATACCTGCCACCTTATGGCAGGTATTCGTCTTAACATCTGCAAATGCGTGCCAGTCGCCTACTCAGCATACAGATGCTGCTGCAAACCCGTGGCCGCATGTCTGCGCAGGCACTGGCCGATGCGCTGGAGATCTCGCTGCGCACACTCTACCGCGATGTAGATCAGCTCAGCGCCGCAGGGGTGCCCATTTACGCCGAGCGCGGGCGCCTGGGTGGGTTTCAGCTGATGCCCGGCTGGAACACCACACTCACAGGCTTCACCGCCACCGAGGCGCAGGCGGTGTTCATGAGTGGACTGGCCGGGCCGGCTGCCGAACTGGGTTTGGGCCCTGAGATGTCTGCGGCGCAACTCAAGCTGATGACGGCCCTGCCCGCGGCACAGCGCGGCGATGCACAGCGGCTGCAGTCGCGCTTTCACCTGGACCCCGTGGCCTGGTACCACGGGCAAGACCTGGTGCCACATCTGGCCAGCGTTTCGGCAGCGCTCTGGAACGACCAGCAACTGCAACTGCGCTACGAGAGCTGGACCTCGGTGCTGCAACGCACCGTCAACCCACTGGGGCTGGTGCTCAAAGCCGGACTTTGGTACTTGGTGGCCGCCGCAGAGGGCGACACCGGCACTGTCCGCACCTACCGGGTGGCCAAGATACTCGAGGCCAGCCGCCTAGAAAGCCGTGCCGAACGGCCCAAGGTATTTGATCTTGCGGCGTATTGGCTCGAGTCACTCGCGCGTTTCGAGAATGAGCTTTACCAGGGGCAGGCCACGGTGCTGGCAACACGCCAGGGCCTGGCCCAGTTGCGTCAACTCAACGCCACCGTGGCCAAAGCCATCGCAGAGGTGGCGGCACCGTTTGATGGGCAACGTACCAAGCTACAGATTCCGATTGAATCGCCTGCCCACGCGGCGGGGCAACTTTTGCAGCTGGCGCCCGAGGTAGAAGTAGTGGCGCCTAAGACCTTGTTGACGGCCATCAGCGCACGGCTGCGGCAACTGACAGCGCTATATGGCGAGGGCAGTATCAAACATTAAGGCACAGCCGGCTTACTGCGCACCCACATCAAAGTCATCGTCGAGCGCAAACTCGCCGCGCTTGAACGCATCCATCACCTGCAGGGCCTCGGCCACATACTTTTCGGGCACACGCAAGCAGGCGCCGCCTAAAGCGGGTGATAACAACTCGTCGGCTTGCACGAGGTTGGTGTCGCCCGTTTCGGCCGGAATCCGCGCCGCGCGCAGGCAGCCGCAGAGCATGTGCGCTTCGGTGGGCGTGAGGTAACGCGCCACGATCTGCATATCGCCTTGGTAGGCGCCGTTGGCATCCATGAGGCAAGACTAAAGTGACTCGGCCAATGCCGCCAGTTGGTCGGCGCAAATGCCCCAGCCTTCGTGAAAACCCATCTTCTCGTGGGCCACACGGTCGGCCACACTCCAGTGCAGCGCACGTGCGGTGTAACGCGTATGGCCGCCCTCGTCCTCAAACGTCAGGATGATGGTCAGAAACGGTTTCAGCGACGGCACCCAGGCGGAGGTGTAGGCATCGGTGGATACCAGTTTCTCGTTTGGCACCACCTCCAGGTACACACCGGGGTTGGGCAGGTCCACACCGTCCGGCCCGCGCATCACGATCAGGCTGGAGCCACCTGGGCGCACATCCAATTCGGCCACGGGTGTGGTGTAGGGCAAGGGCGCAAACCATTGTTTCAGCAGTGCAGGCTCGGTCCACGCACGGTACACCTTTTCACGCGGGGCGCGGATCAGGCGGGTCAGCACGAGTTCGCGGTCAGCGGTGGGGCTTGCGGGGGCGGGTTTGAGGGCTTCAGACTCTTTGAGCTTCATCAAGAAATCTCCCGGGTAGCTAGGTCTAGGGATGGCGATCAGCAAAGGTGGCGCCTGTTGACCATTTTGCATGGCTATCAGCCGCCTGGGCAGATTGACCCTTTGATGTCACCAAGCGTTGCGCAAAGGTCGCATCAAGGTAATCGATGGCGTGTAAAAAACTCCCACATCACATCGTTCGCAGACAGGGCCTGCGACGCCGCTTCCTGGCCCTTGCGCACCGTGGTCGCGCCTGGCCAAGAATGTCCACCGGTCTCGGTCACACACAACTGCACTTCAGCCTGGCCCGCGCAAGCCTGGTGCGCTTCGCAGTAAGCGCCAGCGACGCTCAGGGTGCGAACGGTCTTGGCGTCACAGCGATCGCGCTCCACCCAGCGCGAAATCGTCAGCGGTACCGAGGTGAAGTCGGTGACCTTGCTTTTGTCGCCGATGGACGCCGGCCCCGCCCCGCCTGCGAACAGCAGGTGGTCGTCATCTTTGGCATGGATGTGCAACACCGCCATGGGGCGGCTTGGTGCGCAGGTCCTGGTGTTGTCCGTGCCCGCGACAGAGGCCACAGCGGCAAACACATCGGCCGCCTCGCAGCCCAGGCGGTGCGCGAACATGCCGCCATTCGACATCCCCACGGCATAGACACGACGGCCATCAATGCGATGCGTGGCCTGCAGGCGCTGCACCAGTGCCCGCACAAAACCCACATCATCGACCGCGCGGTCGCGCGCCTCACCGCAGCAGTTGCCGGCGTTCCAGGCGGCGAAACGGCCGCCCGGAAAACGGCTGAAGCCACCGGGAAACACCACAACAAAGCCCGCCGCATCGGCCTTGCTGATCAGCCCGTAACGCGCGTCCTGCGCCATGAATGCCGCGTCGCCGCCTCCGCCGTGAAAGGCCAGCACCAAGGGCAGCGGGTGAGTCGCATCCAGCTTGGGTGGCACGTGGACCAGATAGCTGCGGCGCAAACCATCGTGCATCAGGCTTTCTTCGCTGAGGATTCCCGTTGCCGCATTCGATTCTGCGGCCGCCCGCCGCTCCAGCATGTGTTCCTGGATGCGCTCACGCATGGTCTGCGCTTGCGCCATGGGCGACATCAGCCCTATCAGCATCACAAAGCCCCCAAAAGCCCGCAGTGTCGGCAGAAGTCGTCGAAAGAAAAAAGAGCTCATACGGGAGTAGCGCGCATGCAGGTGTATGGATTTTGAAGAACTTTGAAGAAACTTAAGTGCACCCTCTTTTTGTGCATGAAGCCATTTTCCCTGCCGCTGCGCGGGCCGCCGTTTCGGCGCGAGAATGAACGGTTTTCAACACCACCAACAAACCCACCATGCGACTCCTACACACCATGCTGCGCGTCGGCAACCTGCAACGCTCCATCGATTTCTACACCAAGGTGCTGGGCATGACGCTGCAGCGCACATCCGAGAACCCCGAGTACAAATACTCGCTGGCCTTTGTCGGCTACGGCACCAACCCCGACCATGCCGAAATCGAGTTGACCTACAACTGGGGGGTGGAGAGCTACGAGCTGGGCACAGCTTACGGCCACATCGCCCTGGGTGTGCCAGACGCTTACGCCGCCTGCGAAAAAATCAAGGCCAGCGGCGGCAACGTGACACGTGAAGCCGGCCCGGTGAAAGGCGGCACCACGGTGATCGCTTTTGTGACCGACCCCGATGGCTACAAGATTGAGTTGATCCAACGCGCTGAAGGTGCGGCGGGTGGCGGACTGCGTTAATACCTTTGTGACCGACTCGCACCTCACAGACGTCCCGCCCGCAGCGCGAGTTCTCGCGATCAGCCATCCATTCAAGTCCATGAATAAACCGGGGTGAGCAACTCGATGGCGCCGATCGCGCACCAACATGTGGGCTTGCGGAGCCGCCGGCTCTAGCAAATTCAACAAGCTGGCTCCTTGAGGGCATTCGCTTGCATGCCAAACGCCAGCTAGGGATCGCTCGACTGAATCCGTGCGCCAACCGTCACAACGCATGAGCCGAAGGGCTCCTCGAGAGGTTGAAATTGGTCCGTGGCGCTCATCGAAAGCAGCGAACGCACAGGTGTCGAGCCTGGTTGCTCCGCAATGAGTGTCAGCATGCCCTTAGTTATCAGTCGTAACCAAAGATCTGAGCGTCACCAAGCCCTATTGGTGGCGTGTCAAAGATTCCCCCTTGGCACTCACTCGCGGTCCAAGTTTCCGACAATCTCTTGTTACCATATGAAACTGATTGTCAAGGTCGCGCGCTGCAGTAACACACCGAGGGCTCTAAGTCAGACAAAGACCTCGCCTGGGCCCACTTCAACGAGCGCGGCAGCGATCGTATTCAATACGATGGCGCAAGCAATGACTAATATCACTGTTAATTTTTTAACGTGGTGCCCATCAGGTTTTCATAAATAAACCCGTACACACCATTTAAATACATTTCATGAAGCAGTGCAAATTTTTCCAAATTAATTAAATACTGATTTTGCATTCAACGCTTTTAAAAGCCGAATTCGGCAATGATTAACCAAATAAGGCGCTCGATTGAACTTAAAAGAAGAAAATATCAGCCCACTTAATATCGGGCTCGTCATCCCAGTTTTCAATGAAGTTGAAAGCATTGATATTTTCTTAGAGAAAATATCCTCGATATTTGCAAATCAACCTCACATCACTGTTGAGTTGATTTTCATAAATGATGGAAGCACAGACTCAACTCTTGAAAAGTTGATTTCGCGACAAATTCACAATAAAAATATAAAAATCATTGATCTCAGTCGAAATTTTGGGAAAGAGGCCGCACTATCAGCTGGACTACAATTTTCGAAAAATGATGTCGCTATTCCTATTGATGTAGACCTCCAAGACCCTCCCGAACTTATCTTGGAAATGATCGCCAAATGGCGAGAAGGTTATGAGGTCGTTTTAGGTCGGCGAATCAATCGTGATGTAGATTCATGGGCAAAAAGAAGGTCCGCCAGCTTTTTCTATAGAATTCACAACAAGATATCCAATCTCCAGATTCCAGAAAATGTAGGAGATTTTCGACTTATGGATCGCAAGGTTGTCGAGGCACTTAAAGAATTGCCAGAGAGCCACCGCTTTATGAAAGGCCTGTTTGCCTGGGTCGGATTCCGAACCGCTTATGTTGATTATGTCAGACCTGAGCGTGCTGCAGGTACAACCAAATTCAATGGCTGGAAGTTATGGAACTTTGCGCTTGAAGGCATTACCAGCTTTAGTACCGACCCTTTGCGCATCTGGACATATGTCGGCTTCTTCATATCGTCTCTATCGTTTATTTGGGCTATTTTTATTGCAATCAGAGTAATAATTGACGGCGTAGACATGCCTGGATATGCGTCATTGATGGTTGCAGTAACATTTCTTGGCGGCCTCCAGCTTATCGGGATTGGGGTAATTGGAGAGTATCTCGGCCGGACATACATCGAATCAAAACGACGTCCAGTTTACCTTATTCGCCACACATACGACAAAAAGGCAGATCAATGGATTTAAAAGAAACCGATATTCTCGGAGAAAAAATTGGTGAACATTGGTATTACCAATCAAAAGCAAAAGCAGTTAAAAATCTATTAAGCAATATCAACACTTCTACAATATTGGATGTCGGCGCTGGTTCCGGTTTTTTTTCCAAACACCTACTAGCTCATTCGGCTGCAAAAGAGGCCTGGTGTGTAGACATCAGCTATGCGCACGACTCCGACTCATCAGAAGCAGGAAAACCTGTCCACTTTCGACGTTCTATCGACTCATCAAATGCCGATCTAGTACTTCTCATGGACGTTTTAGAGCACGTAGATGACGATGTCGGGTTGCTTACCGATTACGTTTCGAAAGTTGCGAAAGGAACATACTTCCTAATATCTGTACCGGCTTTCAAATTTCTCTGGAGCGAGCACGACGTATTTCTAGAGCATAAACGTCGCTACCGACTCAGCCAAATTGAGAATGTAGCCCAGAGCTCTGGCTTAACCGTGAAGCATGGCGCCTACTATTTTGGAGCAGTTTTTCCGATTGCGGCAACTGTTCGTTTAGTTGGCAACCTGTTTCATAAAGAGTCCACACAACCTCGCTCGCAATTAAAAATGCATCAACCGATGGTGAATGCTACGCTCGCAGCCCTATCGAATGCCGAGCTACCGTTAATGAAGAAAAACCGTCTCGCTGGGCTAACTGCATTTTGTCTGGCCGTTAGTTAAAAAGATGCAAAAAAGAAGTGGCGGCACGACTTTGCACACCTCAGCATTTAAAGAATAATTTACCGCTTTTGAAATTTAAAAAAACAATTACTCTAGAAATTTCATTAGCTCAAGATCAAAAAATTTAAAAATAAAGCAAGAACAGCAATGAAGTTCAAAAATAACTTTGAAAAAATTTATGAAAATATAGTCGCACCACCTCCATTATTTATCTATACAACATTAATAATCATCACCATTGCTTATTTCTCACCCTATCTAGACGTGAGAAATTATTTTATCGGCGACGATTTTGTTTGGCTTTATCAAGCAAAATTTGGAAGATTTGTTCCCACATTAGGTGCGGATGATTACTCCTATCAAAATAAGTATGGATCACTTGCATTCATTTATCAACTAATCCCAGTTTCGATCTACAACGATCGTCCCGGAGGATTGTTATTCATAAAAATAATACATGAAATATTTGGATTAAGCTCAGCCACGCCATACTATGTTGCAATTTTAATTCTCCACATTATAAATGTAGCTCTATTCTACAAGTATGCGAGAATTTTCCTCTCAGTCTGGCCCTCGTGGATTGCAGCTGCACTTTCTGCAACGTGGTTTTATGCCATTGATGCAGCCACAAGAGTTAACGCGATTTTCGATGTTTTAGCATTTACCGCATCAATCGCTTCAATCTTGATATTTAGAGAATCAGTCGAAAAAAATAGCAAAATAAAATACATCATAGGGCTACTCCTCTTCGTATTCGCCATTCGCACGAAAGAGTATGCGATAGGTATCTTACCCATATTATTTCTTCAAGAGTCTATCTTTTTCAATGGCAAAATTAAAGAAAGCCTAAAAAGAATATCCGGATACATATTTGTTTTTCTTCTAATTTTCACAAGGTACCTGTCACTTTACTTCGATCAATCAACTGAAAGATTGATTAGTAAAACCAGTGATTATCACTTCTCCTATAGTCTCCAAGGCACGCTTGAAAACTTTTATTGGTACTGGTCGGAGGTTTTTTACAAACCATTCGTCTCGCCAATTTTCCTCGGTCTGATTTTCCTCATTTTTATTGCAATTTTCATTACAGGCGATGGCAAATTAAAACGCATCTACCTGTTTTCAATTTGCGCTTTTACCCTTATATTGGGTCCGGTACTTCTATTTACAGGACAACGAAGTGCACTGTATCTCTATGCGCCTCATTTCTTTGTGGCGCTGCTCTTGGCTGCAACCTTGGAAGGCAAGGCTTTAAACAAGATACTGGGCATCTTGTTGATCTCATTTGTATCAATTATTCCATTTTCATCAAACTGGAAACATGACTCAACAAATTGGATGCTAGATAGACGAAATGAGGTACGCCTTCAACTTGAATCTGGAACTCCAATAATTTCCGAAAAGTTAACTACCAACAAAGGGGATTTGACTGTATTTATTGGCGGAGTTAAGCCATACATTAATGCATACGTCAACAGCTGGGCCACCATGATTGACTTGGGAAGACCCGTGAAGAATCTTCTTGCCGAACATATGATTTATGTTCTAGGTCAACACTCGACAGAGAAAATGGACGACTTTATAAAACAGTATTGCAACCAGCCAGGAGGGAAATTATTTCTCGAATATGATGGCAATGTGGCACATGATCGAACAGTAGAATTCGAGAAAAATTGCCAATAGGCACGTGCCCCTGTATGCCTACCGCTTTGCTATTCAACGCGGTGAGCGCTGGGGCGGGGTGTGCGTCGTTAGGCTGGTGCTGCTCCTCATTCTGTCGCCCTGGCTTTCATCTATGAAGCACATTGCCACTTTTGACAAACCAGCAGCGCACATCGTGCATGGCATTCTGGTCACGATCGGCTTTGTACTGCCTTAGTTGCTCCTGACTAGGCTCATCCACTGTGCCGAGCGCCTAGCCGTTCGGCAGACTTGAAGCTGCCGCATCAGCCTTCACCGGCAACCAGCGCAGCAACGTGGCGTAAAGCAGATTGGGGTTCCATGTGGTCGTTCATGCCGGCGTCCAGGCAGGCCTGGCGGTCGTCCAGAAAAGCGTTGGCCGTCATGGCGATGATGGGCAGCTTTTCCCCCACGCTGCGCCTGATCACGCGCGTGGCCACCATGCCGTCCATCACCGGCATCTGCACATCCATTAGTATCAGGTCGTAGGCTTGCGCCTGCACCATCTCAATGGCCTGCCCGCCGTCCTCGGCGGCCTCCACCATCAAGCCGGCCATCTGCAGCAGATCGAATGCCCGCTCGCGGTTCACCGGGTTATCTTCGGCCAGCAAAATGCGTTGACCGGCGTGGCGCTCCTGCAGCAGGACTTCCGCCTTGGAGGCTTGCGACACAGGCGCAAAATCGGGGTACGACGGCTCCTTGTGCAGCAGCACCATGAGCCGGTCGAGCAAGGCTGACGCCTCGATTGATTTGAGTATCACCGCGTCAAACTTGGCGTCGCGCGCTCGCCGCACCAGCGCCTCCTGGTCAAACGCGGTCACCAGAATGCTCGGCCGTATGCCTTCGCCCACATGCTTGCGCAGGCGCGTAAGGGTTTCAATGCCATCCATGGGCTCTATGCGCCAGTCGATCAACAACACATCGTAGGTGCGCCCGGCAGCCATTCAGACACCACACGCTTCACCGCATCGGCGCCGTAGCTGAAGGCGTCGACCTCCAGGCCCATTTGCCGCAGCCGGTCGCCAATCACCTGCTGCGCCTCGGGCAGATCGTCGACCAGCGAGGCGCGCATGCCGACCAGGCTCACCGACTTCGGCGCCCGTTCTGGGGCTTGCGCCGCACGCGTGAACCACGCGGTGAACCAGAACATGCTGCCCTGCCCCGGCACGCTGTGCACCCCGGCATCACCACCCATGATGCGCGCCAACTGACGCGACAAAGCCAGGCCCAGCCCCGTACCACCGTGCCGCCGGGACGAGGAGTTGTCGCCCTGCTCAAAAGCGCTGAACAACAGCGCCGGCCGATCCGGGTGAATGCCCGGTCCGGCGTCTTGCACCTCAAAGCGAAGTTGCACACGCGAGCCTTCTTCGCGGAGCACCTTACCGCGCAGCCGCCCCCAACCTTGGTCGGTGAACTTGACGGCATTCGCCAGCAGGTTGATGAGGATCTGCGACAGCCGGGTTGGGTCGCCACGCAACCGGTGCGGCAAATGATCCTGGTCAAGAATCATCTCCAGCCCTTTTTCTCGGCCCTGCGCGGCTACCAGTTCCGTGGCACTGGTCAGCAACTCGTCCAGCGAAAAGTCTTTCTCGTCCAGCGTCAGCTTGCCGGCCTCGATCTTCGAGATGTCGAGAATGTCGTTAATGATCTGCAGCAGGTGCTGGGCAGCATTGTTGACCTTGCTGAGCCGGTCGCGCTGCATGGCGTCTCGCGCGTCATGAGGTGCGTGAGCCCGATGATGGCGTTTATCGGCGTGCGAATCTCATGACTCATATTCGCCCAAAACGCCGACATGGCACGGCTGGCCGCGTCCGACTCCAGCCGCGCCTTCTCCAGCGCGGCATTGCTTTCGCGCAACTCCAGCGTGCGCTCGTACACGCGCTTCTCCAGCGTTGCGGCCATGCCGCGCAGTTCGTCTTCGGCAGCCTTGCGCTCGATGATGTCGACCGAGACGCCCAGCAGCACAGTGGACTTGCCGTCCAGCGCCAAAATCGGCCGCTTGACCGTCGACACCCAACGCGTTTCGCCCTTGGCGTTGCGCACGCGCTGCTCGGGAATCACCAGCTCTTTGCCACTTTCAATGACTTGCCGATCGGTCGCATGGAACTGGCGCACCAGCTTTTCATCGGGGGTGAACTCCGACTCCGTGCGCCCCACGATTTGCTCGACATCCAGGCCAGACGCCTCGGCCATGGCCGCATTGGCCAGCACGAAGCGACCGTCAAAATCCTTTGCAAAGATACGATTGCGGTTGAAGTCCATCACCCGGCGCAAGAAGGCCTGTTGCACTCGAGATCGGCGGTACGCGCCCGCACCGGCTCTTCCAGTTCAGTATTCAAACGCTGTAAATGATCTTCGGCTTCAGCCCGGGCCACCATCTCTTGGTGAATGCCACGAAACAGCATGAAAAACACCACAGACAGCACCGCCAAAGTGGCCAGCAGGACGGCCAGCATCCAGTGTCGCTGAGACTACGCACGCTCCAGCCGCTCCTTGAGCAGCGACGCCTTCGAATCGTCCATCTGCTCGATGAGGGTATAGATTCTGGCCATCAAGCGGTCACCTGCTTCGGCCCTTAGCGCGCGCTGCGCAGCTGGCCCGCATTCGGACTGATACACCTGACGTAACGCATCCAACGACTTGAACCGGCGGTCCACCAGATCGAACAAATGCAAGTGCCGCGCACGTTGCTCGGGGTTGTCAGAATCAATCGCGCCAAGCTCACAAGATAGCCCTTTGCGGCATCTGAGCGCGTTTGAAAGACCTCGGCAAACTCCCCATCGGGCGTGAGCATTTGATTGCGCCGCGCCAACTCGGCATCGGCCAGGGCGCCATACACACGACTCAATTCGGCCCGCAGCTCCGGCGTGTGCGCCACGAGCTTGGCCGTCTCGGCAAAGTTTTCGTTCGCGCGATATGTGAGCCCGCCCCTCACCACCACAAACAGCACCGAGGGGATGAAGCCGCCCAGCACGAGCGTTTCCAATCGACTGCGCACGCGCGCATGGGCGCCGGTGGGGTGCTGCATGCGCGCCTCCAAAAAAGATGGCTGTGCCCAGCAAGATAAAACACAAAGCGGTCTTGATGGCCACGGGCGGGATCACGCGGTCTGTGAGGAACTCGCCGACGTTCCACAAATAGCCCACGAACGACACCACCCCAATCGCGGCCGCCACGCCCGAGGTAACACGCGCCAGCCAGGCATGCCGTGCATGCGGCAGCGCCAGTATCGAAGCACCAAACAACACAAAGGAGAACGCGCTGTGGGACGAAATGCGACCGCGCGCCGCATTAAAAGCAGCAGCCGTGTCGCGAAACAGCAACTCGTCGAGGCCTGGGTTCCAGTCAAAAGCGTATTCGGCCAGCGTGATCAGGCCCAGCAACGCGACAGCAACGGCAAGGCCCTTAGCCACCCGGCCGCCCGACCCGGTAGAAATGACAGCCTATTCACTGGCTTCGCCTCTTTCGCCCCATGTGCGACGTCAAGAAGCCATGAGCTCGAGCGCGATCACACTCATCACCAAGCCCATGGCGGTGTTAGCCTTCATCTCTACAGAGCCGGGAATCACGCTGCGCAGCAGCGGCAGCCCGAAGGCCCAGCCACTCAAGACGAGCAGCCCAACCAAGGCTACCAGCACACACACGCCGCCCGTAAAGCTGAATTGACGACCGCCGCCTGAGGGCGACGAGTGACTTTTCGAGTTGGCTACGGGTTCTATCTGCGGCATGGCGGAAAGATCTCCTTTGCGAAGTCACGCCACCGAGGTAGATCATTTTTTGGGCCTGCACGCTTGCGGATTTTTATCCACGCGGCGCAGGGTCTACCCGCTATGGGTGGAGCGATAAGCCTTTGATGGCTTTATCCACCGCGTTCTTAGGGCCTCGCAAGGCCAGCCCGACCAGGTCGGGTGCGCCCGCATCTTCTGCCCCGAAGGCTTGCCGGTTGGCCTCGTCGTTGGAGGTTGAGAACATGGAGAACACATAAGGCACGACGGTCAGTTCTCTTTCGATTGCCTTCACCCGCACAGACTGCAACTTGGCCAGGTCGCTCTGCAAAATCATCATGGGCTGCACCAGCATGGCAGCATAGTGCTGACCAGCCGCATCGATGTAGGGCTGGCCAATCATGTCGGGCGCAGACGCGGCGATGCCGGTGGCCAAGAACGCCACAACGTTCAAGCGCTGCCAGGTTGCCAGGTCGTCTCGCACAATGAGGGCCACTTTGGTGTCGAACATTCAATTTCCTTTTTTTGAAACCGATATGTTCGCGAAGCATTGCTTCAGCTGCTAGAACGTTTGTGCAGCCTGCTGATAGCTCGCCGGCGACATCTGATACGCACGGCGAAACCAACGCCCCATATGGCTTTGATCGGCAAAGCCCACCTCGGCGGCAACCTCTGCCGGCGCGCGCCCTTTAGCCAACAGCGCACGCGCAGCCCGCAGCCTGAGCCGCACCAGGTACGCATGCGGCGGCAGCCCGTAAGCGCGTGAGAACTGCCGCGTGAGATGAAAGCGGTCTATGCCCGAGGCACTGGCCACATCTGCCAAACCGATGTTGCCAGCGATGTTGGCATGCAGGTATTCGCGCACCTGATCGATCTTGGCATCCGACTCCACCGCCTTCGCATCGCCCACGCTCAATTGAGCATCGAGGCGCGTGAGCATGTCGTCGAAATAGTGGTCCTTGACGATTTGGCTCTCAGTCTTATGCTGCGCCAGAAAGGCATTGGCAATCGAATCGGCAAGGGCTCCGTCGTCGGCAAGCGCCGAACGGAAAGCGACGCCACCAGGGGCAACACCACGATGATCCAGCGCTTGCATACGGCTCATAAACCACGGCACGGGCAGGTACAGCATGGCGTAGGTAAAGCCAGTGCTATCAGGCGCGTGCCCATCATGAACTTGGCCGGGTTCGATCAGAATAGCGCGGCCCCGCACACTGTTGTAGGTCTTACGGCTGCAACGAAACTGCTGCAAGCCCTGGATCGTCACGCCCACCAGCACCTCGTCATGGTCGTGCAGGTCATAAGCATGCCCATCGAAGTACGCGTGAATGCTCTCGATGCCGGTCGAGGCTTCGCGTTTGAAGTCCACCCAATCGCGGCGGGAGGTTTGAACGATGCTCATGCGTGTCCGTTGGGGCTGGTTACCGGAGATGAAATGCCACGATGGAACGATTTCTTTGTAAGGATTTTCTTGCGTATTGTAGAAACACGCCAAAAGAAAAAGGCCCGACAAGCGGGGCCAAAAGAGAGCGCCGCACGAACGATCTCGGAGGGATCAAACGCAACCGCAGGAAACGCATCTCCCCCCAACCAATCGACTGGGGCCGCCGCTCCATGCGCGGGCCCAAAAAACTGTTCTAAGCCGGTGCGGCCGCACGGCTGCCGATATAGGTGCGGTTCCACACGGGCGAAATCACCAGTTCGTTGATACACACATGCGCTGGCATTTCGGCGATGAAGCGTATGGTGCGGCCCAGATCGTCTTCTTGCAGCATGCGCGCCTTCTCGGCTTCGGTCGGCTGCACCGGACGTTTTTTCAGAATGGGTGTCGCCACTTCGCCAGGGCACAAGGCCGTGGCGCGCAGGCCATGCATGCCCTCTTCGATGTTGAACGAGTGTGTCAGCGCCATCATGGCCGCCTTGCTGGCCGTGTAGGCCGGGCCGGTGAGGTACTCAAAATGCCAACCGGCAAACGAGGCCACGTTGATCACCGTGCCCTCACGCCGCGCCTGCATGCCATGCAACACCGCCAGGGTGCAGTAGGTGGCGCCATTCAGGTTGATGGACACCACTTTCTCGAAGGTCGCGGCATCGGTTTCGCCCCAATAGCGCGTGGGAAAATTCAGCCCGGCGCTGTTGACCAGAATGTCCACACGGCCCAGCGTTTGCTGGATGTCTGCGGCCACCCGGTTGACCGCAGCGGCATCGGCCACATCCAGCGGCGCGGCGCTGATGGCGCCCAGCGGCGCACCACGCGCCTCGGCTTGCGCAATGGCGGTTTGCAGTTTGTCCGCATCGCGGCCCGACACCACCACCCGCGCACCGGCCCTGGCCAGTTCTACAGCGCCGGCCAGGCCTATGCCGCTGCCACCGCCCGTGACCCAGGCGACCTTTCCTTGAAGAGACATGTTGATTCCTTCTTTTCAGGCGTGTGGGCCGGGGTCAGTCTTTTTTCGGGTCGAGCTTGAACACCTCCAGCTCCGCACACAGGCGCTGGTACTCGGCATCGCTGAGCTGCACCAGAGGTGGGCGCACACGCATCCAGCCGGGCTCGCCGGTGAGCCGCGCCATCATGCCCTTGAAGGCCGAGGTCAGGCCATAACCGCCCAGTATCTTCAGAAACTGCAGCACCCGCGCCTGGTCGGCTTCGGCGCCCGCCTGGTCGAAGTCGCGCACCAGGCGTTGCACCAGTTGCGGCGTGATGTTGGCCACACCACTCACCGCGCCCTGGCTGCCCAGGCGGCCCATGGTTTGCAGATCGGGCTCATTGCCCACATAAACCATTACGCCGGGCATGAAGGCTTGGGCCGTGGCCACCGAGGGCTCGCGTTGGCAGCCGCTGTCTTTGATGCCGACAATGGTGCTGGGGTAGAGCTTCTTCAGTGTGTCGATGACGTGGTGGCTCAGCGCCACGCCCGACACCTGCGGAATGTGGTACAGGTAGATGCGCAGGCGGGCGTCGTTCACGGTGTCTATGACCCAGCGGAAGGAATCGATCACCCCCTGGTCGGGCACACCTTTCAGGAAGAACGGCGGCAGCATCAGGCAGCCATGCGCACCGATCTGCAGCGCGTGGCGCGTGAGTATCACCACATCCGGCAGGGCCGCACAACTGGTGGACACCAGGATGCGCTCGGCCGGCACACCGGCCGTCACCAAGCCGTCTATGGCGCGGATGCGTTCTTCCACAGTGAACGATGGCCCTTCGCCGGTGGTGCCAAACGGCGTGATGCCGGTGCAGCCCCTGGCCAACAGCGCCAGCGCATGCCTGGCCATGGCCGGAATGTCGATGTTGTGCTGGGCGTCCAGTGGCGTCAGCAAGGCGGGCCAGATGCCGCTGAAGGGCACGGTAGGAGTGGTGGTGGAGGTCATGAGGTTTGGGATCGGTGGAAGGTGAAAAGTGTGGTTCGGCTAAAAATCAATTGCCGCGAATACGTTTGAGCTCGGCGGTAACCATGGTGACGGCTTCGTCGCCAATGGCTTTGGCGTGGCGCTCGTAAATCACCTTGGTGCGCTCACGCACGCGCTGTGTCTCGGCGGGGCTGAATTCATTCACCGTCATGCCATTGGCCTTCAGGTTGTCTACGCTCTTGGCCTCTTGCGCGCGGTTGGCGCGGCGCTGCTCGGTGCGTCCCTGTGCGGCACACTCCTGCAACACGCCCTGCTCTTGCGGCGAAAGTTTGTCCCATACCCTTTTGGAGAACAACACCAGCGTGGGGCTGTAGGCGTGTTTGGTCAGCGTCAGGTACTTCTGCACCTCGTAGAACTTCATGTTCTCGATGTTGGTGAACGGGTTTTCCTGGCCGTCGACGGTGTGCGTTTCCAGCGCCGAATAAACCTCGGTGAAGGCCATGGGCACGGCGTTGCTGCCCAGGGTTTTGAAGGTGTCGAGGAAGATGGTGTTTTGCATCACACGCATCTTCACGCCGTCAAAATCCTCCACCTTGGTGATGGCGCGTTTGGAGTTGGTGGTGTGGCGAAAGCCGTTTTCCCACCAGGCCAGGTTGACCAGGCCCACGGCCGGCAGCTTGGCCGAAAACCAGTCGCCCACCTTGCCGTCGAGCAGTTGGTCGGCCTCGGCTGCGGTGTTGAACAGGAACGGCAGGTCAAACACACCCAGCGCGGGCACGATGGAGACCACGGGTGCGGTCGAGGTCAGCACCATGTCCAGCGACCCCGAGCGCACACTTTGCGTGGAGGTCAGGTCGCTGCCCAGGGCGCCATCCCAGAACGGCTGGATCTTCATCTTGCCGCCGGTTTTCTCCAACGTACAAGAGCCCATCTTGGCCAGGCCGTTACCCATGGGATGCTCTTTGCTCACGCCGTTGGAGACGCGGAAATTACGCTCTTGAAACTGGGCTTGCGCCGAAGTGCTGATGCTGCAGGCAGCGGCGGCCAAGGCAGCGACGGCTGAAAAACGCAGGCTGGCGCGAAAGCTTGTTTTGATCATTGGGAGTCTCCGTTTGGTTTTCATTTCGGGCAGGGAAAGATTCAACTCAGCCACCTCAGCGGCACCATCACCAGCGATGGGAACAGCACCAGCAGCAGCAACACGAACAGCTCGGCCCAGAGGAAGGGCCACAAACCCTTCATCAGCTCGGCCATGGATATCTTGGCCACACCACACATCACGTTGAGCACAATGCCCACCGGCGGCGTGATCAGGCCAATGGCGTTGTTCATGATGAACATCACGCCGAAGTACACCGGGTCGATACCGGCCTCACGCACCACCGGCATCAGCACCGGCGTCAAGATCATCAGCGTGGGCGCGAAGTCGAGTGCCGTGCCGACGATCACTACCAGCAGCATGATCACAAACATCAACAAGATCTTGTTGAACATAAAGGGGCGCAGCAGTGCCGCCACCTGCTGCGGCACATCGGAGATGGTGATGAGCCAGGCCGAGACCAGCGCAGCAGCAATCAGAAACACCACCACCGCCGTGCTTTTGGCGGCCGAAACCAAAAGGCCGTAGACCTGGCGCAGCGGCAGTTCACGGTAGATGAAGGCACCCACGGCAAAGGCGTAGACGCAGGCGGCCACACCGGCTTCGGTCGGCGTGAAGATGCCGAACTTCATGCCGCCTATGATGCCGGCCGGCATCAGCAGTGCCCAGATGCCATCCACCCCGGCCCGCGCCCGCGCGGCCATGCTTTGGCGCGGCAGCACCGCCACCTGGTCACGACGCGCCACCCACTGCCAGGTGATCAGCAGGGCCAGGCCCATCATCAGGCCCGGAAACACGCCCGCCAAAAACAGCTTGCCTATGGAGACGTTGGCAATGACACCGAACACGATCAAGCCAATCGACGGCGGGATCACCGGCGCAATCACGCCACCGGCCGCGATCAGGCCCACAGAGCGCGGCACGTTGTAGCCCGCACGCCGCATCATGGGCACCAGCATGGCGCCAATGGCGGCGGCATCGGCCGCCGCGCTGCCCGAAATCGCGGCCATCAGCACCGAGGCGAACACCGCCACCAGGCCCAGGCCGCCGCGCATGTGGCCGACCCAGGCGAGCGCAAAGTTGACGATGCGTTTGGAGATGCCGCCGGCGTTCATCAACTCACCGGCGAGCATAAAGAACGGGATGGCCAGCAGCGGAAAACTGTCGGCCCCTTCCAGCAGTTTTTGCGACAGGATGGTGGCGTCGACCTGCCCCTGAAAGACCATCAGCGCCGCACCGCAGACCAGGAGCGCAAAGGCGATAGGCATGCCCAGCGCCATGGCGCCGAGCAGCGAGAACGAGAATACAAGCACCGTCATTTGGCGGCTCCCAGAACACCTTGGTGCGCTGGCGCGGCGTGCGCGGCATGGGTCTCGGGCAAGACCTCTTCACTCTCACGCACCTCGACCAGTTCCTCGTCGGTGATACGGCCAGAGAAGATGCGCCACAGGCGGTGCAAAGCCTGTATGCCAATGCCCAAACCCGTGACGTAGCCCATGCCAAACACCCAGCTCATGGGCATGCCGGTGACCGGCGCCATGGTGGTGGCGTTGATTTCGTGCTGCTCCCAGGTGCCGCGCAACAAGATGCCGCAGCACAGCAGAATCAGCACCTGGCTGAGCACGCCGCACACCAGCTTGCCACGCCGGCCAAAGCGGTTGACCACGTTGTCCATGCCCAGATGCGCGCCCTCATGGGTGGCCAGCACGGCCCCGATGAAGGTCAGCCAGACGAAGAAAATGCGCGACAGTTCTTCCGACACCCCAATGCCGGAGTTGAAGGCATAACGCAGCACCACGTTGCCAAACACCATCAGCACCATGCCCAGCAGCAGCGCCGCCAGCAGTGCCTCAATGCCTTTGAAGAATCCGTTGATACAGGTGCTGCCCCATGAACGCGCAGCAGGCCTTTTGTGGAGCCGGGCCATGGTCAGACCACCTTGCCGGGGTTGAGCAGGCCTTGCGGGTCGAGTGCCGCTTTGAGCGTACGCATCAAGGCGATTTCTTCGGGGCTGCGCGCATGGCCCAGCCAACGCTTCTTGGCCGTGCCTATGCCATGTTCGGCCGAGACCGTGCCGCCAAATTCGCGCACCAGCCCGTAGATCACTTCGTCCATCTGCTCCTTGGGCTGCTGGCCCAGCGGCATGCCGGGCACCCAGGCCACCAGATGCATGTTGCCGTCGCCAATGTGGCCGTAATAGACGCTGCCACAGCCCGGAATACGCTCGGCCAGCGCAGCCTTGCAGCGTGCGGCGTAGTCGGCCATGTCGCGCACCGGCAGGCCGATGTCGTAAGAAATGTTCTGCCCCAGCACCGTAGGGAACTCGGCGCAGGCATCGCGCAGTGCCCAGAAGGCCTGGGTGTCGCCCACCGATTGCGCGACGGCGGCGTCGCTCAGCGCGCCCTCTTCCATCAACTGCTCCAGCCAGTGCTGGAAGCGCGGGCCGTCTATGGATTCATCCGTGCCCTGGGCCTCGATCAGCACATAGACCTCTTTGCCGTCACCGTTCTCGGGCGGACGCAAGGGGCTGCGCACACCCACGCGCTGCGTGACCACTTCCCAGTAGTCGGGCCACATCACCTCAAAGGCCGACAGCAGCGGCCCCAGGCCGCGGCGCGCCGCACCCAGCAGGCGCACCACCGATGCGTAATCGGGCAAGACGCACAGCGCGGACATGGTGCACAGCGGCTTGGGGTGCAGGCGCAGCACGATGCGTGTGATCACCCCCAGCGTGCCCTCGCTGCCGATGAACAAGTGTTTCAGGTCGTAGCCCGCGTTGTTCTTGATCATCTTGTTCAGGCTGGTGATGATGGTGCCGTCGGGCAACACCACTTCCAGGCCCAGCACCAGTTCGCGCGCCATGCCGTAGCGGATCACACGGTTGCCGCCGGCATTGGTCGACAAATTTCCGCCTATGGCACACGAGCCGCGTGCGCCCAGATCCAGCGCGAAATAAAAGCCCGCCTCTTCCGCAGCGCGCTGCACCAGCTCCAGCGGCGTGCCGGCCCACACGGTGAGCGTGGCGCTGGCCGGGTCAACCTCCTGGATACCCACCATGCGCTCCATCGACAAGGCGACCCAACCGTCTTCGGGCCGCGAGCCGCCGCACAGACCGGTCAAGCCGCCCTGCGGCACCACCGGCACACCCGCTGCGGCACAAGCCTTGAGCGTGTCCGACACCCCTTGCGCATCCACCGGGCGCACCACGGCCAGCGGCTTGGTGGGGTTTTGCATGCTCCAGTCATTGCGGTTGCGCTCGGGCACGTCGTCGCCTATGAGCACGGTGGTCGCGCCCAGGCGTTCGCGGAGTTCGATCAGAAAGGCGGAGTTGGGAGGTAATGAGGCTGACATGCGTTTCCCGTGGGTGATCCGTGGGTTTTCCGTGACGGATGGTTGGAATCGAGCCGGGCGTAAGCCGCCCTACCCAGGCCGTCGGCAACTGCCCCGAGGGACTTTCCTCCGGCGTTATCGCGGCACTAACATGTCAGTATTGTCTTGTATGCAAGGTACTAGGCCACTAGTATTTTCCCTAAAAATCAGCCAACATAGTGACCGCCCTCTGCGCCGCTTTCGACCGATCTGACACACTCAGGGGCTGCGGCGCATCGCTCTTGTTTCACTCTTATGCCTCTCGAGCTCCAAGGAAAAACCTTTTGCTGAATTCCAGTTTCAAGATCGAAACCCCCAAGTCGTTGGCCAACCGCATCGCCGAACGCCTGCGCGAAGCCATCACCGGCGGCGAGTTCGCGCTGGGCGCGATGATTCCCGAGGAGACACTGGCCTCCTCCTTCGGCGTGAGCCGCACGCCCGTACGCGAAGCGCTGGGCCAATTGCAGTTGCAGGGCCTGGTGGTGATCCGCCCGCAACGTGGCAGTTATGTGTTTGAGCCCAGTGCCGACGACATCGCCGCGATTTGCGAATTCCGTTGCGTGCTGGAGCCACGCGCGGCAGAGCTTTCCTATGCCCACGACCGCGAAGGCACCGTGACCACTCTGCAGGCCGCCATTGCCGAGATGGAAGCCGCCCGTAGCACACGCGACGCCGTGCGCTACGGCCGTGCCGACACCCACCTGCATGAAGCCTTCTTCAACCACTGCGGCAACCCCTACATGCAAGCCGCCTACGCCACCGCCGCCACCAAGATCGCGGCCATGCGCACCTATCTCTCGGCCCCGACCGACGTGCTACACAACGACGGCTTTCAACAACACAGCCAGTTGCTGGCGCTGTTCAGTGCGGGCGACATGGCCGGCTTCGAGCGCCTGATGCGCCACCACGTCACCGGCACGCGCGACAACTACGTGCGCAGCCTGCACAACCTCAAGGCTGCCAAAGGCGAAATCACCGCAAAGTAGGCCTTCTTTTCCAAGCCGCAAAACAAAACGGCCAACACCCGCAGGGGTGTTGGCCGTTTTGTTTCAATGCTCAGCTCTGGCGCCGTGCTCAGGCTTTCTTCAGACTGGCGGTATCACGCGCCAACTGCGTGATGCGTGCCCAGTCACCGGCCTTGATGGCATCGGCAGGCACGATCCACGACCCGCCGACACACGCCACATTCGGCAACGCCAGGAATTCCGGCGCGTTTTGCAGCGTCACACCACCCGTGGGGCAGAAACGCACATCAAAAAACGGGCCGCCCCAGGCCTTCAGCATGGCCGGACCACCGGCTTGCATGGCCGGGAAGAACTTCAGCTCGGTGTAGCCGTCTTCCTGGGCCATCATGATTTCGCTGCCGGTGGCCACACCCGGCAACAAGGCCAGACCCGCATCGCGGCAGGCACGACCCATGGCAGGCGTGTAGCCGGGGCTCACGCCAAACACGGCACCGGCCTTGACCGAAGCGGCCACGTCGGCCACGCTGCGGATGGTGCCGGCACCCACCACGGCTTCAGGCACTTCCTTGGCGATGATTTCCATACACGCCAACGCTTGCGGCGTGCGCAGCGTCACTTCAAGCATGCGAATGCCACCGGCCACCAGCGCACGCGCCAGGGGTACGGCGTGGGCCACGTCGTTGAGCACGATGACCGGGATCACCGGCGCGTCCTGCATCACTTTGAGTGGTGTCCAGCCGCCAAGGCTGGTGGTCGATGAGGTGGTTACAGCCACGATAAAGCTCCTTCTTCTGCAGTCTTGGCATGGCTGCGCATGCCGGTAAATAGTTCACGCCCCATGTCGAGTGCATTCGCCACTTGGGCACCCTCGGGCATGGTGACGGTTGGTCGGGCGTCCCATTCGGCTTCGGACACCAGCACTTGCAACGTGCCAGCGGTCCCGTCCAAACGGATGATGTCGCCATCGCGCACCTTGGCCAGCGGGCCACCGGCCTTGGCTTCAGGTGACAGGTGAATCGCCGCCGGCACTTTACCCGATGCGCCGCTCATGCGCCCGTCGGTCACCAAAGCAACCTTGTAGCCCTTGCCCTGCAGCACGGCCAAAGGCGGCGTGAGCTTGTGCAGCTCGGGCATGCCGTTGGCCTGTGGGCCTTGCCAGCGCACCACACACACCACGTCTTGGTTCAGCTCACCGGCCGCAAAGGCCAGGTGCAGCGCTTCTTGCGAATCAAATACACGAGCAGGCGCTTCGATCACGTGCAGGTTCTCCGGCACGGCCGAGATCTTGATGACACTGCGCCCCAGATTGCCCTGCAGCAGCTTCAGACCACCGGTAGGGCTGAAAGGCGCGCTCGCCGGACGCACGATGCTGTCGTCTTTTGAAGCGCCAATCGGCGTCCAGTGCAACTTCTCGCCTTCCAGCGCAGGCTCGGCAGTGAATTCACGCAGGCCACCGGCACGCACGGTCAACACGTCTTCGTGCATCAGGCCAGCATCGAGCAACTCGCGGATCACGTAACCGGGGCCACCTGCGGCCTGGAACTGGTTCACGTCGGCGCTGCCGTTGGGGTAAACACGCGACAAGGTGGGCACCACGTCAGACAGTGCGCTGAAGTCATCCCAGTTGATGCTGATGCCTGCCGAATGCGCCACCGCCACCCAGTGGATCAAGTGGTTGGTGGAGCCGCCCGTGGCCAGCAGCGCCACCATGGCGTTGACGATGGCACGCTCATCGACCACATGGCCGATGGGTGCAAAACGCTTGGCCTTGGTGATGCCCAGCACGGTACGTGCAGCCTCACGCGTCAACTCGTCGCGCAGCGCGCCGCCGGGCGCCACAAAGGCGGTGCCGGGCACGTGTAAGCCCATGGCTTCGAGCAGCATCTGGTTGCTGTTGGCCGTGCCGTAGAAGGTGCAGGTGCCAGCACCGTGGTAGGCCGCCGATTCGGCCTGCAGCAGCTCGCTGCGCCCCACCAGGCCCTGCGCGGCTTGTTCGCGTACCTTGGATTTGGCGGAGTTCGACAAACCCGATGGCATGGGCCCGGCGGGCACAAACACCGTGGGCAAATGGCCGAAGTGCAGCGCACCGATGAGCAGTCCGGGCACGATCTTGTCGCACACACCCAGCATCAGAGCGGCGTCAAACACATCGTGGCTCAGGGACACGGCGGTCGCCATGGCGATCACGTCGCGGCTGAACAGGCTCAGTTCCATGCCCGGCGTGCCTTGGGTCACACCGTCGCACATGGCGGGCACACCGCCGGCGACTTGGGCCGTGGCACCGAATTTACGCGCTTCGGCCTTGATGAGGTCGGGGTAGCCCTGCATGGGCGTGTGTGCCGACAACATGTCGTTGTAGGCGGTGACGATGCCGATGTTGGGCGCCTTTTCGGCTACCACCTTGAACTTGTCGTTGCCAGGCATGCCGGCAAAGGCGTGGGCCACGTTGGCGCAGCCCATGCGCTCGGCGCCGGGTTTGCGCGCGGCGGCAATGTCAAGCCGCGCCAGGTAGGCGCTGCGCGCGCCTTGGCTGCGCGCCTGGATACGCGCAGTGACGGCGGCAACTGTCTCGTGGAGTTTCATGGGTGTGCTGGATCTGGGTCCAGGAATATGTAATTAAGTTACCAACCCAGCGATACTACTACCGAGAAACGTCCTTGTGTTGAATTCAGGGTTACGAGTCAGTTACGAAACGAAATTACATGCGCGGATGACGCACCGCGTCGGCACAGGCCCACAAATCGACGTATCAAGCCGCGCATAAAAAAAACCCGGCGAACCGGGCTTTGGGCTTGTGGCCTGGGCCACCTCGTGTGAATCAAGGCAGGATGATCACTTCCACGCGGCGCGCTTCGGCATTGGTGCCGGACGCCTGGGTCTGCTCGGGCTTGCGCAGTTCAACCACAGCCTCGGTGGCGCCCAGAGCAAACATCGCATCACGCACGGTCAGGGCGCGTTGTTTGGCGAGTTCAGCGTTCAGTGCCGCGTCGCCCGTGGCGTCATGAAAGCCGCTGATGGCGGCACGTTTGCCGGAAGCAACGGCCGCCATGATGTCCGCCAGGGCTTCCTTGGCGCCGGTGGCGAGGTCGGCCTTGCCGGTGGCAAAGTAGAACGTCACCACGCCGGCTTCCACACGGATGCTGGCGCCATCGGCCACCACAACTTCGCTGGCAACCGCCACCACGCCCGCAGGTGCTGCCGGTTTGGCCAAGGTCTTGTAGGCACCAAAACCCATAACAGAGGCAATCACCAGCAAAACGACAGCAAACACGACGCCCAGGGCCGCGCGCTGGTTGTCATCTTCGTCTTGTGAAAACATAATTTGTACTCCAGTGAAAAAAAATTTGTCCGATTGTAGAGTGCATACATGAGCCTTTCCCCCGCCCCTAGCCGAGACCCAGCCCGGATGCTGGATGAAATCCAGGCCCACTGGGGCGGACAGTCCGATTTGTGGGTTTTTGGCTACGCCTCGCTGATCTGGCGCCCCGAATTCGACTTTGCCGAGCAACGCATGGCGCGTGTACACGGCTGGCACCGCGCGCTGCGCATGTGGAGCCGCATCAACCGCGGCACACCCGAATGCCCGGGCCTGGTGTTTGCCTTGTTGTCGGGTGGCAGTTGCCACGGCGTGGTGTACCGCGTGCCACAAGCCGAGGTTGCCGACATGTTGCCACGCCTGTGGCAGCGTGAAATGGTGACCGGCGTCTACGACCCCAAATGGCTGCACTGCCAAACCGAGAGCGGCCCGGTGCGCGCCTTGGCCTTCACGCTGTCGCGCCAAAGCCCGAGCTACACCGGCGTTTTGCCGCAGCCCGATTACACCAAGATCTTTTCCGATGCTTGTGGCCGTTTCGGTACCACGCTGGACTATGCACGCCAAACCTACGAGTGCCTGCGGCGCCATGGCATTGAAGACGCCGCGCTGCGCCGCCTGCTGCAGCATGCCCCCAGCGCCAGCCCAGCCCACAACGCGCCGGACAGCCAACCTCTTCAAGACCAACAAGCGCTGGCCTGAAGTCGGCGTACCGGCCACAATGTGCTGGTCCTCCAATGTCATTCAGGAGCCTTGCATGTTCAAACTTTCTGCACTCTCGACCCTGGTACTGGTGTCTTCCTGGGCCTTGACCGGCTGCGGCAGCATGTCGGGCGCCAGCGGCCCGCAAGCCACGGCCCAGCTTCAGCCGCGCAGCGGATCACAGGTCAGCGGCCTGGTGCGCTTCACCCAGCACGGCGACCACGTGATGGTGCATGCCGAAGTCACCGGACTGACCCCGGGCCAGATGCACGGTTTTCACGTGCATGAAAAAGGCGACTGCTCGGCAGCCGACGGCATGAGCACCGGCGGCCACTTCAACCCCACGGGCAAACCCCATGGCCCACAAAGCGCCGACCACCACGGCGGCGACATGCCCTCGCTCACGGCCGATGCCAATGGCGCGGCCGTGGCCGACTTCACGCTCAGCGGCGTGACGGTGACCGACGGCCCCAACAGCATCGTCGGACGCGGGCTCATCGTCCACAAGGATCCCGACGATTACAAGACCCAGCCCACGGGCAATGCCGGTGCGCGCTGGGCCTGTGCCGTGATCACCAAGGCTTGACCGCCGCCGCGGCTAGCGGCGCATGCCGCAAGGCCGCGACTCTTTGGCGGGATCTGGATTTGGCTGACGCCGAGGCCACCACACCAAACAAGCTGAGGACATGTGCATGAACTGGTTTCTGATCGCCCTGAAGAAATACGCCACCTTCTCCGGCCGCTCGCGCCGCAGTGAGTTCTGGTACTTCGTGTTGTTCTACCTGATCATCTTCTGTGCGCTGGCCTTCGTCGACAGGCTGACCGGCAGTTTTGATGCCGACGCCGGCATGGGCCTGCTGAGTGGGCTGTTCGCGCTGGGACTGATAGTGCCCAACCTCTCGGTCACCGTGCGCCGGCTGCACGACACCAACCGCAGCGGCTGGTGGGTCTTGCTCAGTCTCGTCCCCCTGGTCGGGCAGATCGTGCTCATCGTGTTCATGGCCCAGAAGGGTGATGTGGGCGAAAACCGCTTCGGCCCCGATCCCAAAGAGGAGCCGCTGAGCTTCCCGTCGCTGGCGGGCTAAGCCGCACAGCGCTAGACGCGTTCAGGCCCCAGCGCGCCGCGCCGCCCACAGCTGCTCGGCGCGCCCCAGGTCGTCCAGCGTGTCAATGTCGCTGATGCAACCCGCATCATCTACTTCTATTTCGATAGCACCATAGGCTTTTACCACGGGCGCTGCACCGTGATTTCCTCTAAGCTCTCGAAGCGCCGCGCCGGCCGCTGCAGGAAACGCCACGGGATGCCCACGTTGCCCCTTGAAGACCGGCAGCAGAACTTGCGCCGCCCCAGGCTGGCGCATCAGCATGTCGGCCAAAGTGCGCAGCGTCGACGGCAGCACCAGTGGCAAGTCGGCCGGCAGCACCAGCCAGCCCGGCGCATGGGCCGTGGCACGCGCGGCAGCGGCAATGGTGTCGCCCATGCCGGGGTGGCCCGCGTCCTCCAGATGCCAGGGCAAGCCGCTGGCGCGCACCGCCGCCAAGCTGTGCTGCAGCACCGGTTGGCCCGCCAGCAACGCCTGCAGCTTGTGCACCTGCCCGCCCGAGGCCGCGAAACGCTCTCCCCGGCCGGAGGCCAGGACCAATACAACGGGCAATTGATTCACAGCAGGATTCATGGCGCTGAAGTATGCCAACAAGTGCTCAGTGGCTTTGCCTGCTGCCTACAATCCAGCCATGAACATCGCCGACCTGCGCAAGAGCTACGAACGAGCCGAACTCAGTGAAGACGCCTCCGCTGCCGACCCACTGCAACAGTTTGACCAATGGCTGAACGAGGCCATCGCGGCCCAAGTCCCGGAGCCCAATGCCATGACACTGGCCACGGTGGCCAGCAACCTTCGCCCCAGCACCCGCATCGTGCTCATCAAGGCTTATGACGCGCGCGGCATCGTCTGGTTCACCAATTACGACAGCCGCAAGGGTTCGGAGTTGGCCGGCAACCCCTACGCATCATTGCAGTTCCATTGGGTGGAGCTGGAGCGCGTGGTGCGCATAGAAGGCCTGGTGGAAAAAGTCTCGGATGAAGAGAGCGACGCCTATTTCAACAGCCGCCCGCTCGACTCGCGCATAGGTGCCTGGGCCAGCCCGCAAAGCCAGGTGATCAGCGGGCGCAGCGTGCTGGTGGCCAACGCCGCCAAGTTTGGCGCGCAGTTCCTGCTCAAGCCGCCACGCCCGCCGCACTGGGGCGGCTACCGCCTGGTGCCCGACCGCTGGGAATTCTGGCAGGGCCGCAAGAGCCGGCTGCACGACCGGCTGCGCTACAGCAAAGAGGCGCCGGACGCCCCCGCCTGGCGCCGCGACCGCCTGGCGCCCTGATCACCCCAGCAAGATCATCACCAGCGACACGGTCAGCATCGCCAGCAGGGTCGACACCGCCACCGAGGCGGTGATCAGGTCTTCCTCGACCTTGTAACGCTGCGAGAACAGGAACACGTTGGCGCCCATGGGCATGGCGCCACTCACCACCATGATGGTCAGCGGCAGGCCGCTCAGGCCCATGGCCTTGCCTATCACCCACACCATGGCGGGCAACAGCAGGTTCTTCACACAGGCCAGCGCCAGCGCGCCGCGCAGGTTCTGGCCTATGCGGGTGTGCGCCAGCGTAATGCCCACCATCACCAGGGCCAGCGGCCCGAAGGCCTGGCCCAGCCACTGCAGCGGCCGATCCACGGCCTCGGGCACGCGCCAGCCGGTCTGCGCAAACAACAGGCCGGCGATGATGGGAATCGGCACCGGATGGATCACCGCGCTTTTGACCGCGCGCCACAAGGTCAGGCCCAGCCGCCCCCAGGCCATGCCCTGCTCTGCTGGCAGCTTGCCGGCCGCACGTGCGGCCAGCTCTGCATCACGCGCCACCGCCAGTTCCAGCACGATGGTGGCCGTGGTCAGCAGCACCAGCGCGTGCAGCGACACCAGGGTGAGCAAGGTGATCATGCCCGGCGGGCCATAGGCCAAGTCGACCAGCGGCAGGCCTATCATCACCAGGTTGCTGTAGATGTTGGCCATGCCGCGCACCGCGCCCACGGTGTTGAAGCCGCGCAGCCACAGGCTGCCGCCGAACACCAGCCAGGCGGCGATGAAGTAGGCCAGCACCGGCCCCAGGTGCAGGTCTTCGACGTGCACCGTGCTCATGGCGCGGAACATCAGCGCCGGCGACAAGATCAGGAACACCAGATTCGACAGGTCTTTTGCCGCCTCGTCGCGGATCCAGCCGCGCCACCCCGCCAGCAGCCCCACGGCAATCAACAGCACCACGGGCAGCAGCGAGGAAATGACGGTCTGGTACATGGGGCGCCACTATACGCCAATTTGCTATAAAAAAAAGAGCCGCCTATGCAGCTCTGAAGCGCTTAGGCAGCTCTTTTATTACAAACCGCGGACCAAGGCCCGCCGGGTTTCAGCCCTGGGCTTTGTAGTTGGCGATACCGTCGGTGATTTCCTTCTTGGCGGCATCAATGCCTTCCCAGCCCAGCACCTTGACCCACTTGCCGGCTTCCAGGTCCTTGTAGTGTTCAAAGAAGTGCTGCACGGCCTTCAGGCGCATCTGGTTCACGTCTTCCACGGTTTTCCAGTGGCTGTAGATGGGCAGGATTTTGTCGGTGGGCACGGCCAGCACCTTGCCGTCCACGCCGGCTTCGTCTTCCATCATCAGAATACCCAGGGGGCGGCAAGGCACAACCACGCCGGGGAACAGCGGGTAAGGCGTGATCACCAGCACGTCGACCGGATCACCGTCACCGCTGAGGGTTTGCGGCACGTAACCGTAGTTCGTCGGGTAATGCATGGCCGTGGTCATGAAGCGGTCGACGAAGATCGCGCCGGATTCCTTGTCCACTTCGTACTTGATCGGATCGGCGTTCATAGGGATTTCGATCACGACGTTGAAGGCGTCTGGGGCGTTCTTGCCTGGGGAAACTAGGTTCAGGGACATAGGACCTCTTGTGGTGGAGTTTTCAGTGAAATGTCGTGACGCCGCGCAGCACGGGGCGTTGCGGCGAACCCCGCGATTTTGCCTCAGCTCCAGGCGCCTTCGCCGCAGCGCAACATGTGGCAGTCGCACCAGGTGGTCAGCAGGTGCATCAACCCTGCCTCAGGAACAGGCAGCTGGCCCGGATAAACCCTAGGAACGACCCGATTTTGCTGCGCCAACACGCAAAGCCGTATCGCCCGCAAGGCTTTCCCCGTATATTCATTTCGTTGGCCATTCGTTCCCAGCCGCCAGGCGCCGGGCAGACGAGGAAGCAACGCAGCGGGGATGCCGTTTGCGTTTTGTGGCGTCCTCACCCAGCGAAACAACGGTAGGAGACACTCTATGGCAAGCAACTCGGCGCTGATTCTGGCGCTCGTGTGCGGTGTGATCGCGGTGGCTTACGGCTTCTGGGCACGCAGCTGGATTCTTTCTCAGGACGCGGGCAACGCCCGCATGCAGGAAATCTCAAACGCCATCCAAACAGGCGCTGCCGCCTACCTGGCCCGGCAATACAAAACCATCGCCGTCGTCGGCATTGTGCTGACCATCCTCATCGGGCTTTTTCTCGACGCCATGTCTGCCTTTGGTTTTGTGGTCGGCGCCGTGCTCTCAGGCGCCTGCGGCTTCATTGGCATGAACGTATCGGTGCGCGCCAATGTGCGTACCGCACAGGCCGCCACCCGCGGCATAGGGCCCGCGCTGGACGTGGCATTTCGCGGCGGCGCCATCACCGGCATGCTGGTGGTGGGTTTGGGCTTGCTGGGCGTGACCGGCTTTTACTGGTTCCTGGCCGGCAACGCCCCCGCGACCGGGCCAGGCAGCCACCCATTAAATCCGCTGATCGGCTTTGCTTTCGGCTCGTCGCTGATCTCCATCTTTGCGCGCCTCGGCGGCGGCATCTTCACCAAGGGCGCCGATGTGGGCGCCGACCTGGTGGGCAAGGTCGAAGCCGGCATCCCGGAAGACGACCCACGCAACCCGGCGGTGATTGCCGACAACGTGGGCGACAACGTAGGCGACTGCGCCGGCATGGCCGCCGATTTGTTCGAGACCTACGCCGTCACGCTAATCGCCACCATGGTGCTCGGCTCCCTGCTGCTCACACAAGCCGGGCCCAGCGCCATCGTCTACCCGCTGGCCTTGGGCGCGGTGTCCATCATCGCCTCCATCATCGGCTGCTTTTTTGTGAAGGCCTCGCCGGGCATGAAGAACGTGATGCCAGCACTTTACAAGGGGCTGGCCGTGGCGGGTGGGTTGTCGCTGATCGCGTTCTACTTCGTCACCAGCTGGCTCATCCCGGACAACGCCCTGCCCTCGGGCGGCAGTCAGATGCGGCTGTTCGGCGCCTGCGCCGTGGGCCTGGTGCTCACCGCCGCACTGGTGTGGATCACCGAGTACTACACCGGCACCCAATACCCGCCGGTGAAACACATTGCGCAAGCTTCCACCACCGGCCACGGCACCAACATCATTGCCGGTCTGGGTGTATCGATGCGCTCCACCGCCTGGCCGGTGATCTTTGTGTGTATCGCCATTCTGCTGTCGTACAAACTCGGCGGGCTCTACGGCATTGCCACGGCCGCCACCTCCATGCTCAGCATGGCCGGCATTGTGGTGGCGCTCGACGCCTACGGCCCCATCACCGACAACGCCGGGGGCATCGCCGAAATGGCCGAGCTGCCCAGCAGCGTGCGCGACGTGACCGACCCGCTGGACGCCGTGGGCAACACCACCAAGGCCGTGACCAAGGGCTACGCCATTGGCTCGGCCGGACTGGCCGCGCTGGTGCTGTTTGCCGACTACACCCACAAGCTCGAAGCCTATGGCCAGGTCATCAGCTTTGACCTGAGCAACCCCTTGGTGATCGTTGGTTTGTTCATCGGCGGGCTCATCCCCTATCTGTTCGGCGCCATGGCGATGGAGGCCGTGGGCCGCGCGGCGGGCTCGGTGGTGGTCGAGGTGCGGCGCCAGTTCCGCGACATCAAAGGCATCATGGAAGGCACGGCCAAGCCCGAATACGGCAAGGCCGTGGACATGCTCACCAGCGCCGCCATCAAGGAGATGATGATCCCTTCGCTGCTGCCCGTGGTCGTGCCCATCGTGGTCGGCCTGGCCCTGGGTCCGGCGGCACTCGGCGGCCTGCTGATGGGCACCATCGTCACCGGGCTGTTTGTGGCCATCTCCATGTGCACCGGCGGCGGCGCCTGGGACAACGCCAAGAAGTACATAGAAGACGGCCACCATGGCGGCAAGGGCTCCGAGACGCACAAGGCCGCCGTCACCGGCGACACCGTGGGCGACCCATACAAGGACACAGCCGGCCCGGCCGTCAACCCACTGATCAAGATCATCAACATCGTGGCGCTGCTGATCGTGCCGCTGGTGATGCAGCTGCACCCCGGCATGCCCGTGGCAGCGGCCGTGCCGGCAGCAGCCCCTGTGGCCATGGCGGCCGATGCCGCCAGCATCAAGGTGGAAAACGGCGTGGTGAAGTTCTACTTTGCAAGCGCCAGCGCCCGTCTGGCCGACGGCGCCCCACAGGCGCTGGCCAACGTGGTGACAGCCGTGGGCGCCGGCAAACGTGTGCTCATCAGCGGCTTTCACGACGCCAGCGGCGACCCGGCAAAAAATGCCGAACTGGCCAAACAACGCGCCATGACGGTGGCCGAGGCCCTGGGCTCGCTGGGCGTGCCGGCTGAAAAAATCGAGTTGAAAAAACCCGAGCAAACCAGCGCCGACGGCCCACCCGCAGAAGCCCGCCGGGTGGAAGTCACAGTGCTGTAGCACCTGCACACAGCCGCAAAAAAAAGGGTGCCATCGTGGCACCCTTTTTCACATTCCGGCGCAGATGGGTTTCAGGCGGCGTTGCGCAAGGCCGCACGTCCAAACATCGGTGACGCAATACTCGCCACCGCCAGTTCCCGCGCTGTCGCCACCAGTTCCGGGCCCAGGGCCAGCATGCGTTCTTCGGTCATGCGGATCAACGGGCCGGCGAGTGTCAACACACCAATCGCCGGCTCGCCCGGCAACTGCACCGGCGCCCCCATGGAGGCCATGCCCGGGGCATACATCTCGCTGATCATGCTGAAGCCACGTTTGCGTGTGGCCTGCAGAATTTTCGTCAGCGCCTTGATGGTGGTGGGCGCGTTGCGGCCGTAATCCTTGGGGTCACCAAAACCCGCCCTGGCGACGATTTCAATCGCCTGCTCGTCGCTCATGGTCATCAACCAGGCATGGCCGGCCGCGCTGCACGACAGGCACACGTCTATGCCGGTGTCGGGGTCGTAACGCAGGCCAAAACGTGCGCCCTGCGCTTTGGCCACAAAGGTCAGCCGATCACCGTCGACGATGGCCAGGCGCGCCAGTTCACCGGCCACGTCGGCCACGCGGTCGATCAGCGGCTGGGCAATGTCGACGATGCCGGAATTGCTCAGAAAGCTCAGGCCCATGGCCGCCAGCTTGGTGGTCAGTGCATAGCTGCCATGGTCGCGCGACTGGCGCACATAACCGATGCGCGCCAGTTCGGCGAGCAAACGGTGCGTGGCGCTCAAGGGCAAGGCCAGGTCTTTGGCAATCACGGCCAGGTTGGCACCAGCCGGCCGGGTCGCAAGGTATTCAAGAAGTCCGAAAGATCGTTCTAGTGTGCTCATGGCCGCATTCTCTTATGTTCGGATGCCTCAAATTTACAAGAAATTCTTTCCAATTTGGAAATCTTTTCCATTTTTTTGAAAATCATCTCTATACTCGCGAAAAATAAAAACGCCATAGAAGCGAAAACCGAAGCCCCCAGCGCAGCCGGCGTTCTGCGCTGGAGGCAGTCAGCCAAGTCATCACGCTGTCAGGGCCAGCCCTGACAGCGTGAACAGCAAGTGGAGTAGACAAGAGTGAACACCATAGACCTCGACGGCCGTAGCGTCGTGATCACCGGCGGCGCAGGCGGCATTGGCCAAGCGATTGCACAACGCGCACTGGCCAGCGGCGCCAGGGTTTGTATTTGGGACATGGCGCCCTCCGGCACATTGCCCGGCGCATCTGGCGCCAAACTCATGCAGTTATTGGTCGACATCACCGATGAAGCCGCCGTGGCCCGTGCCACGGCCGACACCCTGGCGCAGTTCGGCCGCATCGACGTGCTGGTCAACTCCGCCGGCATCACCGGCCCCACCCTGCCGGTGCAGGACTTCCCGCTCGACGCCTGGCTCAAGGTCATGGCAATCAACCTCACCGGCACTTTCCTGTGCAGCCGTGCCGTGGTCGCGGGCATGGCGGCGCAGGCCTACGGGCGCATCGTCAACCTGGCCTCGATTGCCGGCAAGGAAGGCAATGCGCAGCAGTCGGCCTACTCGGCCTCCAAGGCGGCGGTGATCGCCCTCACCAAATCGATGGGCAAGGAGTTGGCGCAAACCAATGTGCGCGTCAACTGCATCGCGCCGGCAATGATCGAATCCGCCCTGCTCGACCAGATGCCTGCGAGCAAGCGCAGCGAGAACCTGGCCAAGATCCCCATGGGCCGCGCTGGCACCGTTGCCGAGATCGCCGCCATGGCGCTGTGGATGGCCTCGGAAGAATGTTCGTTCACCACCGGGGCCACGTTTGATGCCTCCGGCGGCCGCGCCACTTACTGAGCATCTTATGAACTACAAGTTCGACTACACCGCCATCACCTCCAACGCCTGGGAGCTTTTCCTCGGCTGCCTGCTGACCTTGCAGATTTCGGCCGTGGCGATTGTCTTTTCGCTGGTGCTGGCCATTGGCCCGGCGATGCTGCTGCAGTCGCGCCCCCATTCCTGGGCCAGCCTGCCGATCAAAGTGTTTGTGGAAGTGGTACGCAACACGCCGTTTCTGGTGCAGATTTTTGTGCTGTTCTTCGGCCTGCCGACGATTGGCATCAAGCTCTCACCCAATGTGGCGGCCATCGTGGCGCTCACCGTCAACGGTTGCGCCTACTCGATCGAAATCATTCGCGGCGGGCTGGAGTCGATTCACAAGGGCCAGTTTGAAGCCGGCTACGTGCTGGGCCTGAGCCGCTTTCAGGTGTTTCGCTATGTGATCCTCAAGCCCGCGCTGCGCGCCATCTACCCGTCGCTCACCAGCCAGTTCATCTTCCTGATGTTGACCTCGAGCATCGCCTCGTCCATCACCGCCAATGAGCTGACCCATGTGGCCGCCCAGATCGAGGCCACCACCTTCCGCAGCTTCGAGGTGTATTTCACCGTGGCAGCACTTTATCTCGTGATGTCCATCCTGCTCTCGGCCATTTCCAGTGCCGTCTACAAGATGACCCTGACCTACCCCTCGCGCTGATATGAGCACTACTCTTACCTGGTCGCATTTCGCCTTGTTCATGCAGGGCCTGCAGTGGACGCTGCTGCTCACCATCATCGGTTTTGCCGGTGGAGCCATCGGCGGTTTGCTGGTGGCCCTGGCGCGCACCGCGCCTCAGGCCATCATTCGCCGCGCCGCCTGGGCGTTCATTGAGATCTTCCGCGGCACACCACTGCTGATGCAGTTGTTCGTGGTCTATTACGGCATTGCCCTGCTCGACATCCCGCTCAATCCCTGGGCTGCCGTGGCCGTGGGCTTGACCTTCCACGCCAGCGCGTTTCTCGGCGAAATCTGGCGCGGCGGCATAGAGTCGCTGCCCGGCGGACAAACCGAGGCCGCCAAGGCGCTGGGCATCCACTGGTGGCCACGCATGACAAGTGTGATCCTGCCGCAGGCCTTCAAGGTAGCGTTGCCGGCCACCGTGGGTTTCTCGGTGCAGTTGCTCAAGGGCACTTCGCTGGCCGCCATCGTGGGCTTCACCGAGTTGGCGCGCACCGGCACCATCGTCGCCAACCTCACCTACAAGCCGCTACTGGTCTACACCATTGTGGGCGGCATCTATTTCTTGTTGTGCTGGCCGCTTTCGGTGTGTGGCCGGCGCCTTGAAAAACGGCTGGCGGGCAGCGTTCGCTGACAACCGCTGTCCATCCTGCTCTCGTTCCTTCACCACAACCTCATGGAGACAAACATGACCTTCAAACTCAACCGCCGCGCGGTCGTCGGCATCGGTGCCGCCCTGCTGGCACTTGCGCCCGTGTTGTCGGCGCACGCCGATGCGCTGGACGACATCAAAAAACGCGGCACCATCCGCGTCGGTGTTTTGTCCGAGTTGCCACCATGGGGCTTCATCGATGCCTCGGGCAAAAACGTCGGTTACGACGTGGACGTGGCCGAGCTCATAGGCAAGAAGCTGGGCGTGAAGGTCGAGCTGGTGTCCATGAACGTGGCCGCACGCATCGCCCAGGTGATGACCGGCAAGGTCGACGTGTTGGCCGCCACCATGGGCATGTACCCCGACCGGGCCAAGGTGGTGCAATTCACCAAGCCCTACGCCGCGCTCAGCATCATCGTGATCGCCAAAAAAGGCGACAACATCACCAAGCTGGAAGACCTGGCCGGGCGCAAGATTGGCGTGACACGTGCCGCCGCACAGGACACCGCCATCACCCAGGCAGCCCCCGCCGGGGCCACCATCCAACGCTTTGACGACGACGCCGCCGTGGTGCAGGCCCTGCTGGCCGGCCAGGTCGACGTGATCGGTGGCAACAACACCTATTTGCTGAACATCAAGAAGGCCATGCCCGACAGCAGCTTCGAGCAAAAAGTGGTGATCAACCGCCAATACATGGGTGTGGCCATGCGCCCCGGCCAGAAGGATTTGAACACCCGCCTGAACCAGATCATCGACGAGATCAAGGCCAGCGGTGAACTCAACGCCATCAGCAAGAAGTGGACGCTGCAAGACCTGCCGGAACTCGTGACCGAGTTGCCAGGTGTTCCATTTACGGTGCAGTAACGGGCTAAACCCCAGCTTGCGCATCACGTGTTGCGCCCAGCCCCGTGCAGGGGGCGACGCCTGTGGCCCGGCAAAGCCGGTGCCACGGCGTCGCCACCTGGGGATGTGCCAACACCAAGCTATTTTTCGTTGCGCCGCTTGCCCGCAGTAATCAGAAAAGTCTAGAGATGAACTCACACAACACCAGTCAGTCCACGCCCATCATCCGCATGGCGGGCGTGCAGAAATGGTACGGCGCGTACCACGCCCTGAAGAACATCAACTTCGAGGTGCAAGCCGGTCAGCGCATCGTGTTGTGCGGGCCTTCGGGCTCGGGCAAATCGACGCTGGTGCGCTGCATCAACCGCCTGGAAAGCTGCCAGGAAGGCAAGATCATCGTCGACGGCGTGGACATCAGCGCCGGCCACGGCAAAGACATAGACAAGGTGCGCCGGGAAGTCGGCATGGTGTTCCAGCAGTTCAACCTGTTCCCGCACCTCACGGTACTGGAGAACTGCATGCTCGCCCCAGTGAAAACCGGCAGGATGAACAAGGAACAGGCGCGCGCCGCCGCCATGAAGCACCTGCAGCGTGTGCGTGTGGCCGATCAGGCCGACAAACATCCGGCACAACTCTCGGGCGGCCAGCAGCAACGTGTGGCGATTGCACGCGCACTGTGTATGGACCCCAAGATCATGCTGTTCGACGAGCCAACCTCGGCGCTGGACCCCGAGATGGTGAAGGAAGTGCTGGACACCATGATCAGCCTGGCCGAGACCGGCGTGACCATGATTTGCGTAACCCACGAAATGGGCTTCGCCAAAGCCGTGGCCGACCGCGTGATCTTCATGGCCGAAGGCGAAATTGTCGAAGAGGCCGCACCGGCCGAGTTCTTCGGCAACCCGCAGCACCAGCGCACCAAGACGTTCCTCGGCCAGATCCTGGCACAACACTAAAAAGATACACGATATGACGCAGACCGTCTTCATCCTCAACGGCCCCAACCTCAACCTGCTGGGCGAGCGCGAGCCCCACATCTATGGCCATGAAACCCTGGCCATGATCGAACAGAACTGCATCGCACGCGGTAAGGAACACGGCTTCAGCATCGACTTTCGCCAGTCGAACATCGAAGGCGAAATCATCAACAGCGTGCACGAGGCGCGCAAGAAGGCACAGGCCATCATCATCAACCCTGCAGGCTTTTCGTTCACCTCGATTGCGCTGCTCGATTCGCTCAAGGCCTTTGACGGCATCAAGCTCGAAGTGCACTTGTCGAACATCCACCGCCGCGAAGCGATCTACCACAACTCGCTGGTGTCCAAGACCGCCGATGCGGTGATCGCCGGCCTGGGCGCCGACGGCTACATCCTGGCGCTGGACGCCTTGGCCCGCAAATTTGCCGCAACCGCCAAATGAACACCTCAGTCTCAACAACAGCCTTACGCATAGGCCTCATGGGCGCCGGCCTGATAGGCCGCGAACACGCCGCCCTGGTGCTGCAACATCCCGGCACGGTGCTCAGCGCCATCGCCGATCCGTCGCCCGAAGCCAAGGCCTATGCCGCGTCCATCGGTGTGCCGCTTTACGCGCAGTACCGCGACATGCTCGATAAAGAGCAACTCGATGCGGTGATCGTCGCCCTGCCCAACGCCTTGCACGTCGAAGCCGGCCTGGCTTGTGTCGCCCACAAGCTGCCCATGCTGATGGAAAAGCCGATCGCCGAAAGCGTGGCCGCCTCCATGCAGCTGGTGCAAGCCGCCGAAGCCGCCAATGTGCCCATGCTGGTCGGCCACCACCGCCGCCACAGCCCCGACATCCGCGAGGCCAAACGTGCCATAGCAGCCGGCGAACTGGGTGACATCACCGCCGTCAACGGCATGTGGCTGGTGAAGAAACAAGACCGCTACTTCGACGCCGAATGGCGCCGCAAGCCCGGCGGCGGCCCCATGCTGATCAACCTGATCCACGAGATCGACTGCCTGCGCACCATGTGCGGCGAAATCGACAGCGTGCAGGCCATCGCCTCCAACAAGGCGCGCGGCTTCGAGGTGGAAGACACGGCCGCCATCATCTTCCAGTTTGCCAGCGGCGCCGTGGGCACTTTCCTGATGAGTGATGTGGTGCCCTCACCCTTCACCTACGACGTGACCTCGGGCCAGGCGCTGTACTTTCACCACGAGCCGGAAAACTGCTACTACATCGGCGGCCGCAAAGCCACGCTGGCGCTGCCCATGATGCACCTCTGGGGTTACGAGTCGGCCGATGGCGACTGGCGCGACCGTACCGTGCGCCGCGGCCTGCAAACACCGCGCTCCAGTGCCTACGTCAACCAGTTGGAGAACTTCATCGCCGTGGCCAGGCGCGAGGCCGAACCCGTGGTGTCGGGACGCGACGGCATGATGACCCTGGCCGTGACGCTGGCGGTGGACCGTGCAGCGCGTGAGGGACGCGCGGTGCGTATCGCGGAAATGTTCGAGAGCACACCCTGAGGCACTTCAAAATCTATAGCTTCATGCGCAGAACCCAAGGGCCCTAGCGGCCCTTTTTTCTTATGATTCTGGCGCGGGCATGCCTTCATGCCCCAAGGTATTCGTAGCAGTGGACAATAGCGGCCTGATGTCTACCCGTGTGATCCCCGTCGTCGACCAGCGCCGCGCGCAAAGTTTGCCGCCGCTCTGGCCATCCAGCGCTGCAGTGCCGGCTGCCCCTGCGGACGGTGTGCTGCGCGACCAAATCGGCCGCCCCTTGCGCGACCTGCGCATCAGCGTCACCGACCGCTGCAACTTCCGCTGCAGCTACTGCATGCCCAAAGAGGTGTTCCACAAAGACTACGCCTACCTGCCACACAGCGCGCTGCTGAGCTTTGAAGAGATCACCCGCCTGGCGCGCCAGTTCGTCGCCCAGGGCGTGCGCAAGATCCGCCTCACCGGGGGCGAGCCCCTGCTGCGCAAAAACCTCGAACAACTGGTGGCCCAACTGGCCGCGCTGCGCACACCCGAAGGCGACGCACTCGATTTGACACTCACCACCAACGGCTCGCTGCTGGCGCGCAAGGCACAAGCCCTGAAAGACGCCGGCATGCAGCGTGTGACCGTGAGTCTGGACGGCCTGGACGACAGTGTGTTCCGCCGCATGAACGACGTGGACTTTGCCGTGCGTGACGTGCTCACCGGCATTGAGGCCGCCCAAGCCGCCGGCCTGGGCCCGGTGAAGGTCAACATGGTGGTGCAACGCGGCACCAACGAACACGAGATTCTGCCCATGGCGCGCCACTTCCGCGGCACGGGTGTGGTGCTGCGCTTCATCGAATACATGGACGTGGGCAGCACCAACGGCTGGCGCATGGACCACGTGCTGCCCTCGGCCGAGGTCATCGCCCGCCTGCGCGCAGAACTGCCGCTGGTGCCGCTGGACGCCGCCAGCCTGGGCGAAACCGCGCAGCGCTGGGGTTATGCGAATGCCGCTGGCCAGCACGATCCGGCCTTGGGCGAGGTCGGCGTGATCAGCAGCGTGACCCAGGCTTTCTGCCATGACTGCAACCGCGCGCGTATCTCCACCGAAGGCCAGATGTACCTGTGCCTGTTCGCCAGCCAGGGTTATGACTTGCGCAGCCTGCTGCGCAGCGAAGCCAGCACAGACGCAAGTTTGGCCAACGCCATCGCTGCCATCTGGCAAGGCCGCGCCGACCGCTACTCCGAGCTGCGCGCCAGCCTGCCTTCAGACAACGCTCCCGCCGCCGACCAACCGCGCCGAGTCGAAATGAGCTACATCGGTGGCTGATGTCGCTTAGTTCACACACATTCCCAAGAAGATGATCTCGCGCCAAGACATCACCGGCATGGTGCTCGCAGGTGGTCAGGGCAGCCGCATGGGCGGGCTGGACAAAGGGCTGCAGCTGTTCCATGGCCAGCCGCTGGCGCGACTGGCGCTGGACCGGCTGTTTCCCCAAGTTGGCTGCGTGGCCGTGAATGCGCGCCGTCACCTCGACGTCTACGCCACCTGGAATGTGCCCGTGTGGACCGACACCCCACGCGCGCCCGGCAACAACGGCGACGACTACACCGGTCCGCTGGCCGGCTTCCTCGCCGGGCTGAGCCACTGCGCCACACCTTGGTTGCTCACCGTGCCCTGCGATGCGCCACTCTTCCCCTCCGACCTGGCCGAGCGCCTGAGCCAGGCCGTGGTGCGCGACGGCGCCAACCTGGCCATGGCCTGGGCCCCAGCCACACCGGCCGAAATCGCCTCGGGTGCACCCGCACTGCAGGCGCAACCGGTGTTCTGCCTGCTGCACAAAAGCCTGGCCGCAAGCCTGGCGCACTACCTGGCCCTAGGCGGCCGCAAGGTGCGCGCATGGACGGCACAACACCCTTGCAGCCAAGTCGCGTTCAACCAACCCCACGACCCTCCGCAGGCCTTCGGCAATGCCAATACGCTGGCCGAACTGCGCGGGCTTGAACTACTTGTCGCGTCATGATCACGCCCGCCCATTTCAGCATAGAAGACATTGCCTCGGGCCTGCCCGACTACAACGCGGATGACCAGCCGGCGAGCCAGGTCAGCGCCTTTCTGGCGCGCTGGGTGCATCCGGTCAGCGCCATCCAGGAAGTGCCGCTGCTCGAAGCACTCGGCCGGGTGGTGGCCAAAGACATCGTCTCGCCGGTAAACGTGCCGCCACACGACAACGCGGCCATGGATGGTTATGCGTTTGCATCCGCCACCCAGCTTCCCGCGCCCGTCGGGAGCAGCCTGCGCCTGCGCATTGCCGGCACCGCACTCGCGGGCGCGGCCTGGCGTGGCGCAACCCTGGCCGGAGAGTGCGTAAAGATCACCACCGGCGCCGTGATGCCGGCCGGCTTGGACACGGTGGTGCCACAGGAGCTGGTGCAGGCCACGGATGACGGCCACATCAGCTTCGCAGCCAACGCCGTGCGGCCCGGCGCCAACCGCCGCCGCTGTGGTGAAGACCTATCCCTGGGCGGCGTGGCGCTGGCACAAGGCACACGCATCAGCCCGGCCGCCCTGGGTTTGCTCGCCAGCTTGGGGCTGGCGCAAGTCTCGGTCTACCGCAAACTGCGCGTGGCCTACTTCTCCACCGGTGACGAAATCCTGGCACCGGGCCAGGCGCCACGCGAAGGCGCGGTCTATGACAGCAACCGCTTCAGCCTGTTTGGTTTGCTCACCCGCCTGGGGGTGGAGTGGCTGGACCTCGGCGCCGTGGCAGATGAACCCACAGCACTGGAAGCACACCTGCGCCGCGCGGCCCAGCAAGCCGACGTGGTGATCACCAGCGGTGGCGTCAGCGTGGGTGAGGCCGACCACACCCGTGCCACCATGCAAAAGCTGGGCGAGGTGGTCTTTTGGCGCGTGGCCATGCGCCCCGGCCGCCCCATGGCCGTGGGGCGTATCCGCGGGTCTCAGGAAAAATGGGCCTCCAACGCTGATCAAGCGAGCACAGAAAGCTATCAAAACAATAAGCAACCGAGCTTGATTGCACGTTCCGGCACAGGCGCGGGCGGTGCGGTGTTGTTCGGCCTGCCCGGCAACCCGGTAGCGGCCATGGTCAGTTTTATCGCTTTTGTGCGCCCTGCGCTGCTGCGCATGATGGGCAGCAGCGAAGCGCCGCCGCCGCGCCTCAGGGCGCGCAGCACCCAGGCGCTGCGCAAGGCCCCAGGCCGCACCGAATACCAGCGCGGCGTGGTCGACATCGCGCCCGATGGCGCGCTGCAAGTGCGCACCACCGGCCACCAGGGCTCTGGCCTGCTGAGCTCCATGGTGTTGGCCAACGGCCTGATCGTGCTACCCCACGACCAAGGCCCGGTGGCGGCCGGTGACTGGGTCGAGGTGATGCTGTTCGAGGGAGCCATCTAGCTGTCGATGATCTGCGCCGCTCGCTGGGGTGGGCGGGTCTTGTGTTCAGCAGTGCTGCATAAAAGCAACACCCCATCTGCCGCAACCCAAGCCACCAGAATGCTTGGCGCAGCGGCTTTCGGCAAGCGCATGTCTAGCTGCAAGGCCTAGCATTTTTTGCCACCGAGCCCCGCATTCGGATGCCGTTTGGGGCCTGGGCACAACACTGCAACACGCCGCCACAACCCGTCGGCAGCGCCTGCACCAGCGTCAGCGCCACGGGTGTAAAAGCTCTCGGACTTTTGGATGTGATGATCAATCAAGAATGTCACCCATTTCTATTCAAATTTACCTATAGTCAGCTTCAGTCCAAACACCGTGTTTCAGCCTGTTAGGCGATGGGCATCCAATTCACCCCGCCATTGGATGCTTGGTAAGTGCTACGCAAGGTAGTGCTGATGGCTTGAGTGTTGAAGCCAAACGCCAGCCACAGCTGGCAACAGCAAGTTCAAGTGATGCATGGGAGAGGTGCACCACAACGCCAGGGGAACACAAAGCCAAGCTTTGATGTAGGCGTGATCGTCAGTCCGTGAGGTCCGTTAGTTCTAGTCCGTACTTTTTGAAAGAGAAAGGAATAGCCATGCAGCCGAAATCTCGCTTACGAAGTCTTGTTCTCAATTTGCTGGTTCCCTGTGCCGCACTCCTGGGTGCCATCTCACCAGCACAAGCCCAGGCACCAGCCAAGAAGCCCAACATCCTGGTGATTTGGGGTGACGACATTGGCACCTGGAACATCAGCCACAACAACCGCGGCATGATGGGCTACAAGACGCCCAACATCGACCGTGTCGCCAAGGAAGGCGTTGGTTTTACCGACTACTACGCTCAACAAAGCTGTACGGCTGGCCGTGCCGCCTTCATCAGTGGCTCAGTCCCAGTGCGTTCAGGTATGACCAAGGTGGGTATGCCGGGTGCCGCAGAAGGCTGGCAAAAGACCGACGTGACCATGGCGACCGTGCTGAAAAGCCAGGGTTACGCCACCGGCCAGTTCGGCAAGAACCACCAGGGCGACCGCGACGAACACCTGCCCACCATGCATGGCTTCGACGAGTTCATGGGCAGCCTCTACCACTTGAACGCCGAAGAAGAACCCGAAAACCGCGACTACCCGCGTGACATGAAGCTGCCCAATGGCAAGACCTTCCTGCAGCAGTTTGGTCCACGCGGCGTGATCAAGTCCAAGGCCGACGGCAAGGGAGGTCAAACCATCGAGAACCTGGGCCCGCTGACCAAGAAGCGCATGGAGACGATTGACGAAGAATCCCTGGCCGCCGCCAAGGAGTTCCTGACCCGCCAAGCCAAGGAAGGCAAACCTTTCTTTGTGTGGTGGAACGCCACGCGCATGCATTTCCGTACCCACGTGAAGGACAGCAACCGCGGCATCTCCGGCCAGGACGAATACAGCGACGGCATGGTCGAGCACGACATGCAAGTGGGCGAACTGCTCAAGCTGATCGACGATCTGGGCCTGGGCAACGACACCATCGTGCAGTACTCGACCGACAACGGCCCGCACTACAACACCTGGCCCGACGCTGGCACCACGCCTTTCCGTGGCGAGAAAAACTCCAACTGGGAAGGTGCCTTCCGCGTGCCCGCCTTCGTTCGCTGGCCCGGCCACTTCCCTGCAGGCGTGACGCTCAACGGCATCGTTTCGCATGAAGACTGGCTACCCACGTTTGCCGCCGCCGCTGGTGCGCCAGACATCAAAGAAAAGCTGCTCAAGGGTGTTGCGCTGAATGGCCGCAACTACAAGAACCACATTGACGGCTACAACATGCTGGGTTACCTGAGCGGCACCGAGAAAGAGTCGCCACGCAAGGAGTTCATCTATGTGGGGGATGATGGTGCGGTGATGGCCATCCGTGTGGGTGACTGGAAGGCCGTTTACCTGGAAAACCGCGCCAAACAACTGCAGGTGTGGCGTGAGCCGCTGGTGCACCTGCGCTTGCCGCTGCTGTTCAACCTGCGCCGTGACCCGTTCGAGAGGTCGCAAGAAAACTCAAACACCTACCACGACTGGATGATTGACCGCGCCTTCGTGCTGATTCCGCTACAGGCCGTGGCCAGCAAGTTCCTGTTGACGCTGAAGGACTACCCACCTAGCCAAAAGCCGGGCGACTGGAGTCTTGATTCGCTGGAGAAGCAAATCAAGAGCATGACCACCGCAGGCGAATAAGCTCGCGCATGGAAAGAGGCGCCGTCTGCAAGGGCGGTGCCCTTTTTTTATCCACCATCGGCGGTTGATCCGTTTGAAGGAGTGAAGATGAAGCGTTTCTTGCTCGCGGCAGCCACCGCATTTCTGGCCACCACCGTCACCCCGGTTTTTGCAGCCGACCCCCTGCCCTCGTGGAACGACACCGGCCCGAAAAAAGCCATCGTCGCATTTGTCGAGAAGGTCAGCACACAAGGCTCGGCCGACTTTGTGCCGCTGCCCGAGCGTATTGCCACCTTCGACAACGATGGCACGCTGTGGTCAGAACAACCGGTCTACTTTCAGTTTGCGTTTGTGATCGAACGCATCAAGATCTTGGCGCCCAAGCATCCCGAGTGGAAAACCAAAGAACCTTTTGCATCGATCTTGAAGGGCAATATGAAGGGTGTGCTGGCGTCCGGTGAAAAAGGTGTCGTATCACTCTTGGCCGCCACCCACGCAGGCATGACCACTGACGAGTTCGAGCAGGCCGTCAACGACTGGGCGGTGTCCGCCAAGCACCCCAAGACCGGCAAGCTGTACACCGAGATGGTGTTCCAGCCCATGCTGGAGTTGCTGAACTACTTGCGCGACAACGGGTTTAAAACCTATATCGTTTCCGGTGGCGGCATCGAATTCATGCGCCCCTGGGCAGAGCGGATCTACGGTATTCCGCCCGAACAAGTCGTGGGTTCCTCAGGCGGGCTGAAGTTTGAGATGCGCGGCAACGTGCCTGTGCTCGTCAAGCTGCCTACCCTGGTGTTGAACGACGACAAGGAAGGCAAACCCGTGGGCATTCAGCGCCACATTGGCCGCCGCCCGATCGCCGCGTTTGGCAACTCGGATGGTGACCTGCAAATGCTGCAATGGACCACCGCCGGCAGCGGCGCGCGCTTCGCACTCTACGTGCACCACACCGATGCCGATCGCGAATGGGCCTACGACCGCAAGTCACACATAGGCAAGCTGGACAAAGGGCTGGACGAAGCCACTGCCAAGGGCTGGACCGTGGTCGACATGAAGAACGACTGGAAGAAGGTTTTCCCCTGGTCGCCGTAAGCCCCGGCTGGGTTCAGGCGCTCGGCCTGCGCATGCTCAGGCCAGGCTCTTGAAGTAGAACGTGGTGCCGCACGGCGCGCCGTCGGGCATCAGCGCATAGTTCGGAACCTCGCCCACACGCTGCCAACCGGCACGCTGGTACAGGCGCTCGGCAGCGCCGCCGGTTTCGGTGTCGAGCACCAGCACGGTCTTGCCGTTCGCCGCAGCGGCCCGGTCCACAGCCGCCATCAGCTGCTGTGCCACACCGCGGCGGCGCGCCCGGCGGTGCACCAGCATTTTGGCCACGTCGGCGCGGTGCGGTTGGTTGTCCGGCTGGGCAGTGATCAACTGCACCGTGCCGACCAATTGCCCCGGCCCTTGCTCGGCCACCAGCAACACCCGTTCCTGGCGTGCCACACCGGCCAGCACCGCTTGCCAGAACGCCAGCGCTCTGGCCGGGGCCAAAGGCTGCATGAAGCTCACAGACGCGCCCCCGGCCACACAGTCCAGCAACACCTCGGCCAGCGCCTGCGCCAGGGCGTTTGTGCTGCTGCCATCGGCCAACGCCTCCTCGGCAGAAACCTGGCGAACCGTGATGCTTGCAGCAATGGTGTCTGGGTTCATGGGGCTCTCCTGGAGGAAGCGGAGCTGACGGTGTTCAGCGCCACCAGATAACGTGCGGCCACCTTGCCGGGGTTGTGAAAAACGATGGGCTGGTCCAGCCGCATGGCCAGGCAATCACCGGGGTCTAGCGGCCACAACACATTGCCCACGGTGATCTGCATGCGGCCCTTGATGAGCCAGATCTGCTGGTGCACTTCGTTGTCGCGCACTGCCGAATCCAGCGCCACACGTGCCCCTGCGGGGAACTGCACCTCCACCAATTGCAGGCCGGAACACACGGCTGCCGCTGCGGGCGACAGGTTGCGCCGCAGATAACCCGAGGCTGGGTCGGTCCACACCGGCTGATCGGGCGCCCGGCTCACGGGGCTGGGCACTTCGGCCGAAATGTCTTGGAACAGCGCCGCCAGCGCCACGCCCAGCGCCGTGGCCAGACGGTCGAGCACGGCCGCCGTGGGGCTGCTTTCTCCGCGCTCTATCAGCGAGATGTGGGAACGGCTGACCTTGCTGCGTTCGGCCAGCATGTCGAGCGACAGCCCTTGCTGGTCGCGCAACTGCCGCACCTGCATGGCAATACGTTGGTTAATGTCCATGAATTCCAGTTTAATGGAAATTTATTCCATCAAACAGGAAATATTTAAACCCACCGATAACACTCAGCAGGCTTGTCGCGCCGAAACAAAGCCATGTGCTGGTGCTGCCGTCTCAGCTATTGGCCATGTTGTAGTAAGCCGACAGCCCGGTGCTGGTCTGCGACATGCTGCCCATCTGCTGCGACAACTTGATCAGCGCGCTTTGTTGCAGCTTGATGGCGGCGCTGCGGCTGGTCAGCGCTTCCAGGGTGGCACTGGTGCGGCTGTCGGCATCCAGTTCCTTGCTGGCCGCCTTGTCGACCAACTGGCCGAGTTTGTTCAACACGGCTTGCGCCTTGGCCGGCGACTCCTTGTAGGCGGCTTCAAACTTGGCCATGTCAAGCGACAAGCTGCCGTCGGCCGCCTTGGTGAAACCGATGGCGCGCAAATCGGCGATCTTGGAGAAGTCCGAGCTCATCGCACGCGTCATGCTGCGGCTGAGGTTGGCCACGCCGTTGCTCTGCGATGCGGCGGTCTTGGTGACCGCCAGCATGGCGTTGAAGCTCGCGGAAAAGCTGGCGATGGCCTTGGCCACCTCCTCACTGGTCGAGGTGCTGCTCAGCCCCGTAAGCCCCTGCGCCGTACGTTGGGTCTCGGCAATGGAGGCCTTGAATTTGCCCAGCGCAGAGAGGCTGGCGCTGGTGCTGTCCAACTGGCTTTGCAGCCGTGTGTCGACCTTTTTCAGACTCGGTGGGGTCGGATAGACTTTTTCAGTGGTTTGCGCCGTGGTCTGGCTGCTGGTAGCGCTGGTGGAAATGCCAGTGCTGCGGAGTGTGGTCAGTGTGCTGAGGTTCATGTCTGCTTCCTGCCCGCCAAGACGGGAGCCAATCAAAAGCGATTGCCCGAATTTTTGAACGCGGAGGCGATATGTAACAGCCGGATATGCAGCGCAAACACCCGTCAATTCGCGCCCACAAAAGCCTGGGGCCTGAACCTACGGCCAAGGCTCAAGTCCACCATTAAGGTAGAGACATCCATCTCAACAGGAGAGCGCCATGCCACGAGGTGACAAGACGGCCTATACCGACAAACAAAAGCGGCAAGCCCGCCACATTGAAAAAAGCTACCAGCAACGCGGCCTGCCCGAGGACCAAGCCGCAGCCCGTGCCTGGGCTACGGTGAACAAAGAGTCGGGTGGTGGCAAACTCAGCGGGTCGGGCCGCAAGAAACCGGCGCGCTAGCGCCCCCCGGCCAGCAATACCGGGCCGCCCAGGGTTTAGTCCAGCAAATCGCCTGCGGCCTCGGGCTGGTACAACAAGGTTTTGAAACGCGCGCGCACCAGCGCGCCATCCGCACCCTGCCACACCAACGGGTCGCCCACCCGGCAACCCAGCAAGGCCAGGCCCAGAGGGGTGAGCACGGTCACGCTGTTATCGGTTTTTGCGGCGGCTTCAGCGTCTTCTGCTGCATCGGCCGCTCCGGGGTAGCGCAGCGTGACTTCGAAATCACGCCCGGTCGCGCCATCACAAAGCAGCACCCGCGAGCGCATGGTGGCAACATCGCCCGGCACCTCGGCGGGGGGCACGATCTCGGCAGCATCGAGCAGCTCGGCCAAAACACTGGCGCTGGCGGGATGGCCGTCTTGGCGGCGCGCCAGCATGCCCTGCAGGCGTGCTTGGTCAAGCGCGCTCAGGGTACGGTCAAAAAACGAGTTCTCCATGGAACACTCCAACATTTGCCCCTCGTGCAAAAGCAGCGCGGCGGCGTGAAGCTCGAATGCTGCCCGGCGACCGTGTGTTGAGCGAATGGGAAAGGTTTTGGTGCCGGGCTTAGAGCGGTGCGGCGAGGTTTCGCATCACCGTGTGTTGACCGAGACCTGGCTGGTCATCCACCTGTGCAGCGGCCACCGCGCGGCCACAATGGCAGCGCTGGGCGTGACGCGCACAGACGGAATGGTGAGAGAACATGCGGCCAGTTTAAAACGGCCTGGAATAGGCATACGCCCAGGTGCGACTTTAAAACCTGCGGCTTTAAGCCTGGGCCACAAAACCAGTGCGGCGCAGTTGAGGTCAACCCGGTTCACGATCTGCCTGCGGCAACACAGAGATCGTGAACGGGGTTTAAAAACCGCTGCGTGCGGGTTCGGCTTAACCCACCCAACGACGCGCGTTGCGCCAGATCTGCAGCCAGGGGCTGGCGGCGCTGGTGTCGCCGCTGGTCCAGCTCATTTGCACGTTGCGGAACACACGTTCGGGGTGCGGCATCATGGCAGTGAAGCGGCCATCGGCGGTGGTCACGGCGGTCAGGCCACCGGCGCTGCCGTTCGGGTTGAACGGATAGGCTTCCGTGGCCTGGCCATGGTTGTCCACATAACGCATGGCAGCGATGGCCTTGGCCGCATCGCCACGCGCCGAGAAGTTGGCGTAGCCTTCGCCGTGCGCCACGGCGATGGGCAGGCGCGCGCCGGCCATGCCTTGCAGGAACACGCTGGGGGATTCCAGCACTTCGACCATGGACAAGCGCGCTTCAAAACGTTCGCTCTTGTTGGTGGTGAAGCGTGGCCAGTCTTGTGCGCCGGGGATGATGTCGGCCAGTTCGGCAAACATCTGGCAGCCGTTGCACACCCCCAGCGCCAGAGTGTCGGGGCGCGCAAAGAAGGCCTGGAACTGCTCGGCCAGCACCTGGTTGAAGGTGATGGAGCGGGCCCAGCCAATGCCTGCACCCAGGGTGTCGCCGTAGCTGAAGCCACCACAGGCCACCACACCCATGAAGTCGGCCAGCTTGGCACGGCCGCTTTGCAGGTCGGTCATGTGCACGTCATAGGCTTCAAAACCAGCCTCGGTGAAGGCGTAGGCCATTTCCACGTGTGAGTTGACCCCCTGCTCGCGCAGCACCGCCACCTTGGGGCGCGAGGTCAACACGGCAGGAGCGGCCGGTTGGTTTACCCCGAATGTTGGCGGCAGGTAGACGTGCATGCCCGGGTCGTCTTCACGGCCGGCGGCAGCGTGTTCGGCATCGGCGCAGGCCGGGTTGTCGCGCTGTTGGTTGATCTTCCAGCTCACGCTGTCCCAGACCTGGTGCAGGTCGGACAGCTTGGCCGAGAACACGGCCTTGGTGTCGCGCCAGACCTGGATTTCGCCCACACCGACATTCATGCCCGGCGTGCCGCCTGCGGGGCGGGTCTTGCCTATGATGTGGCTGTGTTGGCTCAGACCGTGCTCGCGCAGGGTTTGCATCACGGCGTCGCGCTCGACGGTGCGCACTTGCAGCACCACGCCGAGTTCTTCGCTGAACAACGCCTTGAGGGTGAGTTCCTCGCGGCGTGCGCTGACCTGGCTGGCCCAGTTCTTGGCGTCGCCACTGTCCATGCGGCTGTCGGAAATGCCGTCGCCCTCGGTGACCAGCATGTCGACGTTCAACGCCACGCCGACGTGGCCGGCAAACGCCATTTCGCAGACACTGGCAAACAGGCCGCCGTCGCTGCGGTCGTGGTAGGCCAGGATGCGGCCTTGGCTGCGCAGCAGGTTCACGGCCTTGACCAGGTTCACCAGGTCTTGCGGGTGATCGAGATCCGGCACGCTGTCGCCCACTTGGCCGAGCACTTGCGCCAGGATGCTGCCGCCCATGCGGTTTTGGCCACGGCCCAGGTCGACCAGCACCAGCGTGGTGTCGGCCTCGACGGTGCTGAGTTGTGGCGTGAGGGTGTTGCGCACGTCACCCAGGGTGGCGAAGGCGGTGACGATCAAGCTCACGGGGGAAGTGACTTTCTTCGCTTCGCCGCCGGCGTCTTTCCACTGCGTGCGCATCGACAAGCTGTCTTTGCCCACGGGGATGGAGATGCCCAGCGCCGGGCACAGTTCCATGCCCACGGCGTGCACGGTGGCGTACAGCGCGGCATCTTCGCCGGGTTCGCCGCAGGCGGCCATCCAGTTGGCGGACAGCTTGACACGTGGCAGTTCAATCGGCGCGGCCAGCAGGTTGGTGATGGCTTCGGCCACGGCCATGCGGCCCGAAGCCGGTGCATCAATCGCCGCCAGCGGTGTGCGTTCACCCAGGCTCATGGCCTCGCCGCCAAAACCGGCGTAGTCGGCCAGCGTCACGGCCACGTCGGCCACGGGCACTTGCCAGGGGCCAACCATCTGGTCGCGGTGCGACAGGCCACCCACGGTGCGGTCGCCAATGGTGATCAAGAAACGTTTGGAGGCTACCGTGGGGTGGGCCAGCACGTCGATGGCGGCTTGCTGCAGCGCCACGCCGGTGAGGTTGACCGGTGCGAACTGGCGCGCCACGGTCTTCACATCGCGGCGCATCTTGGGCGGCTTGCCCAAGAGCACGTTCATCGGCATGTCGACCGGCGCCGGGCCAGCCGACTCGGCATCGGACAACACCAGTTGGCGCTCTTCGGTGGCCGTGCCAATCACGGCGAACGGGCAGCGCTCGCGTTCACACAAAGCCTGGAACTGCGCCAGCGATTCGGGCGCGATGGCCATCACATAACGTTCTTGGCTTTCGTTGCTCCAGATTTCCTTGGGCGACATGCCGCTCTCTTCGAGCTTCACGGCGCGCAGGTCAAAACGCGCACCACGGCCGGCGTCATTGGTCAGCTCGGGAAAGGCGTTCGACAAACCACCCGCGCCCACGTCGTGGATCGCCAGGATGGGGTTCTTGTCGCCTTGCAACCAGCACTGGTTGATGACTTCTTGCGCACGGCGCTCGATTTCAGGGTTGCCGCGTTGCACCGAGTCAAAGTCGAGTTCGGCCGCGTTCGCGCCCGTGGCCATGGAGCTGGCCGCGCTGCCGCCCATGCCTATGCGCATGCCCGGGCCACCGAGCTGGATCAACAGCGAACCGGCGGGGAACACGATCTTGCTGGTTTGCGCAGCGTCGATGGCGCCCAGGCCACCGGCGATCATGATGGGCTTGTGGTAGCCACGGCGGATGTTGTCCACGTCGGACTGCACCGTTTGTTCGTATTCGCGGAAGTAGCCCAGCAGGTTGGGCCGGCCAAATTCGTTGTTGAACGCGGCGCCGCCCAGGGGCCCTTCGATCATGATTTGCAGCGGGCTGGCGATGTGCTCGGGCTTGCCGTAAGCCGCTTCGCCGGCCGCAGGCCACAGGTTGGACACGGTGAAGCCGGTCAACCCCGCCTTGGGGCGCGAGCCGCGGCCGGTCGCGCCTTCGTCGCGAATCTCACCGCCCGCGCCAGTCGAGGCGCCGGGGAAAGGCGAGATCGCCGTGGGGTGGTTGTGCGTTTCCACCTTCATCAGCACATGGCTCAAGGCGCTATGTTTTTCGTAGCTGACGACGCTTTCTGCTGCAGCACCAACGCCCGATTTGGCTTGGAAGCGCTGAATCTGCAGGCCTTCCATCACCGAAGCGTTGTCGGAGTACGCCACCACGGTGTGCGCGGGCGCCAGCTTGTGGGTATTGCGGATCATGGCGAACAGGCTCTGGTCCTGCTCGGCGCCGTCGATCACGAATTCGGCGTTGAAGATCTTGTGGCGGCAGTGTTCGCTGTTGGCCTGGGCGAACATCATCAGTTCGACGTCGCTGGGGTTGCGCTTGAGCTGCGTGAAGGCGGCAAGCAGGTAGTCGATCTCGTCGTCGGCCAGGGCCAGGCCGAAGCTGCGGTTGGCCGTCTCCAGGGCTTCGCGGCCACCGCCCAACACGTCCACCTGCGCCAGCGGCGCGGCGGGCAGCGATTCAAACAGGGCTCGGGCCTGGGCGCGCTCGGCCAGCACACTTTCGGTCATGCGGTCGTGCAGCAGCGCGGCAACCTGCTCTTGCTGCTCGGTGCTCAGCGTGGGCAGCTTGCCCAGCAGGCCGGGCTTCAGGCTCAGGCGGTATTCGGTCAAACGTTCGACACGACGCACCGACAGGCCGCAGTTGTGCGCAATGTCGGTGGCCTTGGAGGCCCAGGGCGAGACCGTGCCGATGCGCGGGCTGACGATCAACGCGACGCCATCGGCAGCACCGACATACGGGTCGCCGTAGTTCAACAGCGCTTGCCAGCGCGCCTGTTCGGCCTCGCTCAGCGCATGGTCGGTGGCGACCACGTGGACAAACCGGGCCGCAATACCCACGATCTTCTCGTGGATCACTTGCAGGCGGGGCAGGAGTTGCTGGGCGCGGAAATCGCTGAGGGCATTGCCCCCGTCGAACTGGGTAAGGTGCAGGGTCACGTGGCGGCCTGTTTTGAGCTAGGTCTGCAGATGATTTCGGTGTCCGGCTCAACCGCTGAATGGGGTTGCCCGGCCCCGCCCGAAAAAGGGACTTGGGGAAAACCAGGGATTTTAACCAAGGCTGGCCGCCGCATCTTGCCTTGACATTCATCCTTTCTGCACGGCGGCTTCTGCGGTGGGATAATTCGAAGCATGAGCATCAACATCAAAAGCGCCGCTGATATTCAGGGCATGCGCGAGGCCTGCCGTCTGGCCTCGGAGGTTCTGGACTACCTCACGCCGTTTGTGACCGCTGGCGTCACCACCAAAGAGATAGACCGCCTGGCCGGCGAATACATGGTCAACGTGCAAGGCACACGCTCGGCCACGCTGGGCTACCAGCCACCGGGCTACCCACCGTATCCGGCGTCGCTGTGCACCTCGTTGAACAATGTGGTGTGCCATGGCATTCCAAACGAGAAGCCGTTGAAAAAAGGCGACATCATGAACATCGATGTCACCGTGATCACCAAGGACGGCTGGTTTGGCGACAACAGCCGTATGTATTTGATTGGCGAAACATCGATTGCCGCCAAGCGCCTGTGCCAGGTCACCTTTGAGGCGATGTGGGTCGGCATCATGCAAGTCAAACCCGGCAACCGCCTGGGCGACGTGGGCCACGCGATTCAAAAGTTTGCCGAAGGCCATGGTTATTCGGTGGTGCGCGAGTTTTGCGGCCACGGCATAGGCAAGGTGTTCCACGAAGAGCCGCAGGTGCTGCACTACGGCCGCCCCGGCACGCTGGAAGTGCTCAAGCCCGGCATGGTGTTCACCATAGAGCCCATGATCAACATTGGCCGACGCGAAATCAAGGAACACGGCAACGACGGCTGGACCATCGTCACCAAAGACCGTTCACTCTCGGCCCAATGGGAACACACCGTGCTGGTGACCGAAACCGGCTACGAGGTCATGACCATGTCGGCCGGCAGCCCTGCCACTCCCGCCTTTGTGAACGCTGAAACCCTGCCTGCCACCGCCTGACCACAAGCCGAGCCGCACTACTTTGAACGCCCTGAGTGACCTTTCCCCACTGACAGCGGCGCTGCCGCCGATAGAAGTCCCGCCCGTCGTGGATGTGGCGGCTCTCAAAGTGGCCTACCAGCAGCAAAAGAAAGTGCTGCTGGAATCGGTGCGCAACAGCGGTGTGGGCACGCGCAGCGTGCATCCGGCGCTGCGCAACCTGGGGCATTTGGCGCAAGACACGCTGCGCCAGCTCTGGTTTGCGGCCGGTTTTACCGACCACTGCGCGCTGGTCGCCGTGGGCGGCTTTGGCCGTGGCGAGTTGTTCCCTAACTCCGACATCGACGTGTTGCTGCTGCTGCCAGACAACACCACGCCCGAAACCGACCCGGCGCTGCAGCAGCGCATCGAGACCTTCATAGGCAGTTGCTGGGATACCGGCATGGAGATAGGCTCCAGCGTGCGCACCGTGGCCGATTGCATTCTGGAGGCCGGCAAAGACGTTACCGTGCAGACCTCTCTGCTCGAATCGCAGCTGATCACCGGCAACACCACGCTGTACCGGCGCTTTCGCAAACAATTCACCGACCAGATCGACGCCAAGGCCTTTTTTGTCGCCAAGACGCTGGAGATGCGCCAGCGCCACAACAAGTTTGAGAACACGCCCTACTCGCTGGAACCCAACTGCAAGGAGTCGCCCGGCGGGCTGCGCGACCTGCAGACCATTCTGTGGGTGGCCAAGGCTGCGGGCCTGGGCAAGACCTGGGACGAACTGGCGCGCAAGGGACTGGCCACCAAACTAGAAGCACGCCAGATCAAGGCCAATGAAGCGGTGCTGAGCCTGATACGCGCACGCCTGCACCTGGTGGCCGGCCGGCGCGAAGACCGCCTGGTGTTCGACCTGCAAACCGCCGTGGCCCAGACCTTTGGTTATGAGAACAGCACGGCCGGACCGTCTGGCACCCAGGCGCGTGCCAGCGAAATCCTGATGCGCCGCTATTACTGGGCGGCCAAGGCGGTGACGCAACTCACACACATCCTGCTGCTGAACATTGAGGAGCGGCTGAACCCGTCCAGCCACCCGCTGCGGCCGATCAACGAGCGCTTCAACGAGAAGGCCGGCATGATCGATGTGGCCAGCGACGACCTCTACGAAAAACACCCGCACGCAATTCTCGAAACCTTTCTGCTCTACGAGACCAACGAAGGTCTGCACGGCCTCTCGGCGCGCACGCTGCGCGCCTTGTACAACGCACGCAACCTGATGCAAGCCGAGTTCCGCAACGATCCGGTGAACCGCGCCACCTTCAAACGCATCATGCAAGAGCCGGTGGGCATCACCCACGCCATGCGCTTGATGAACGAGACCTCGGTGCTGGGGCGTTATCTGCGGCCGTTTAGGCGCATTGTCGGGCGCATGCAGCACGACCTGTTCCACGTCTACACGGTGGACCAGCACATCCTGATGGTGCTGCGCAACGTACGCCGCTTCTTCATGGCCGAACACGCGCACGAATACCCGAGTTGCTCGCAACTCGCCGCTGGCTGGGACAAGCCCTGGGTGCTGTACGTGGCGGCCCTGTTCCACGACATCGCCAAGGGCCGTGGCGGCGACCACTCCGACCTGGGCGCACGCGATGTACGCCGCTTCTGCAGCCAGCACGACATCAAGGGTGAAGACGCCAAGCTGATCGAGTTCCTGGTGCATGAACACTTGACCATGAGCCAGGTGGCGCAGAAATCAGACCTCAGCAACCCCGAAGTGATTGCCGAGTTTGCGCGCCGCGTGGGCACCGAACGCCGCTTGACGGCGCTCTACCTGCTGACCGTGGCCGACATCCGCGGCACCAGCCCCAAGGTGTGGAATGCCTGGAAGGGCAAGCTGCTGGAAGACCTGTACCGCTACACCATCCGCGCCCTGGGGGGCCGCGCGCCCGACCCCGGTGCCGAGGTGGAAGCACGCAAACGTGAAGCCCTGTCCATCCTCGCCTTGCACGCCGAGCCGTTTGAATCGCAGAAAGCCCTGTGGGACACACTGGACGTGGGCTACTTCATGCGCCACGACGCGGCCGACATTGCCTGGCACACACGCCAGTTGTCGCGCCACATCGACAAGGCCAGCAAAGACAAAATCGCTGCCGATGGCGCCTCGGCACAAGCCATCAAGCCGATTGTGCGGGCCCGCCTGTCGCCCGTGGGCGAGGGCCTGCAGGTGATGGTCTTCACCCAGGATCAGCCCGACCTGTTTGCGCGCATTTGCGGCTTCTTCGACCAGTCTGGCTTCAGCATCCTGTACGCCAAGATCCACACCACCAGCAACGGCTACGCGCTGGACACCTTCCAGATCGTCACCTCTATGCTGCCCGAGCACTACCGCGAACTCACCAGCATGGTGGAAAACGACCTGGCGCGCACGCTGACACAACAAGGCCCGTTGCCGCCGCCGAGCAAAGGCCGTGTCTCACGCCGCGTGAAAAGCTTCCCCATCGTGCCACGTGTCGACATGCGCCCCGACGAAAAAGCCCAACGCTGGCTGCTCAGTATTTCGGCCAGTGACCGCGTGGGCCTGCTCTACGCCATGGCACGCATCCTGGCCAAACACCAACTCAGCGTGTTTCTGGCCAAGATCAACACCTTGGGCGAGCGTGTGGAAGATACCTTCCTGGTGCAAGGGGCCGAGCTGCAGTTCAACCACACACGCATACAGATAGAGACAGAACTGCTGGAAGCCCTGAATCCAGTGTGATTCAGCTTGATCAGGCCTGAGCTGCCGCCCTACACTCGCCAGCCCATCAAGGCAAAGCGAGTGTTATGGCAAAGATTGCAAAGTCTCCCTGGCTCCAAGCGGCATTGGACTACATTCCCGAATGGCTGAACTTTCAGCTCGAGCGCTACAAACAACCGGGCTGTTCCATCGCCATTGCACATGGCACTGAACTGGTGGCCGAGCAGGCCTTTGGTGTTGCCGACCTGCGCACCGGCGAAACACTCACCCCTCGCCACCGCTTTCGCATTGCCTCCCACTCCAAGACGTTTACCGCCGCCGGCGTGATGCTGCTGCGCGAGCAGCACAAGCTGGGCCTGGACGATCCGATTGGCCGCTATGTGAGCGGCTTGCACAAAGACCTCGCCAAGGCGCGCATCAGCGAACTGCTGTCGCACGGCGCGGGTGTCATCCGGGACGGCCACGACGCCGGCCAATTCGTCGATCGTCGGCCCTTCTTCACACGCGAGGAGCTGTTGGCCGACCTCGCGCAAAAGCAACCACTGGCGCCAGGCGTGCAACTCAAGTACTCCAACCATGGCTATGCCCTGCTCGGCCTGATGCTGGAGCAAGTGACCGGCTCCGACTACGCCTCCTGGATGAGCAAACACATCATTGCCGCAGCCGGCCTGCGCGAGACTGTGCCCGACATGCCATTCCTGCCCAAGTCGGCGCCCATGGCCGTGGGCCACAGCACCGAGTTCCCATTCGGCCAGCGCCTGATCGTGCCCGGAGACAACCCATGCAATGCCATCGCGCCCGCCGGCGGCTTTGTCTCCACCGCGTCTGACGTGGCGCGTTTCTTCGCCCAGTTGGCCCCCAGCAGCAAGCAGAGCATCTTGTCAGCCGCCAGCCGGCGCGAGATGGTGCAGCGCCGCTGGCGCGACCCGGTCAGCCTGCTGGAAGCCCACTACGGCCTGGGCACCATGATTAGTGCGCCCGGCCCCAAAGAATGGCACGGCCACACCGGCGGGCTGCAGGGTTTTGTGTCGCGCACCGCGCATTTCCCGCACACGGGTTTCACCATCTCCGTGCTGGTGCACGCGCAAGACGGTTTTCCTTTCGATTGGGTCGAGGGCATCGCCAGCATACTCGCGGCATTTCAGCAACACGGCGCACCATCGAAGAAGCTGGCCGACTGGCGCGGCCGCTGGTGGAACCTGTGGGGCGCCTCCGATCTGGTGCCCATGGGCAACATCGTCTGCGCCATCGCGCCGCAGATGACGGTGCCCTTCCACGCCGCCATCACCGAAATCACGGTCACCGGCAAAGACCAAGGCGTGCTGCAAAAAACCTCGGCCTACAACAGCCCGGGGCAATCCGTCCACCTGGAGCGCGACAAAAAGGGCCGCGTCACGGCATTTTGGTGGGGCGGCGGCAAACTGCTGCCCAAAGAGGCTTTTGTGGCCGAAGCCACGCAGCGCTACAGCCCCGCCAAGCCGCTGCAGCCGGCCAAGGCGAAGGCAACCCAAAAACCCAAGGCTCAATCGTCTTCGGTGGCCGCAATCCCGGGGAAAAGAATCTCGGTGTAACCAAACCTGGAGAAGTCGCGCACCCGCATGGGGTAGAGCTTGCCTATCAGGTGGTCACACTCGTGCTGCACCACCCGGGCGTGGAAGCCGTCCACCGTGCGGTCTATCGCATCGCCATACTGGTCAAAGCCGGTGTAGCGGATCTTGGACCAACGCGGCACCACGCCGCGCAGGCCGGGCACGGACAAGCAGCCTTCCCAATCGTCTTCTTCGGCGTCGCCAATCGGTGTGATCACCGGGTTGAGCAGCACCGTGGGCGGCACGATGGGCCTATCCGGGTAACGCGGGTTGCGGTCGTTCGAGCCGAAGATCACCAGTTGCAGGTCCACGCCAATCTGCGGCGCGGCCAGGCCGGCGCCATTGACCGCGCGCATGGTGTCCAGCATGTCGCTGATCAACAAATGCAGTTCATCGGTGTCAAAGGTGGTCACCGGCTGGGCCACACGCAGCAGGCGTGGGTCGCCCATCATCAGAATGTCGCGTACGGTCATGGGTTTCGTCTGCCTAGATCAAAAGAAGCGAGCATAACGCCGGGCACAATGCTTGTATTGCCTACAGGAATTGACTTGACCCAACCCGACGCCCTGCCGCCATCACCGGACCCGACACTGCCCACCCGCCCGCTGCCCCTGCTGCTGCGCTGGTTGCTGCTGCTGTTCGCGGTGTTGTGCCTGGTGATGGGGCTGATTGGCGTGTTTGTGCCGGGCCTGCCCACCACCGTGTTCATCCTGCTGGCCGCATGGGCAGCGGCACGCAGTTCACCGCGCCTCAGCGCCTGGCTGGAGAGCCACCGCCTGTTCGGCCCCATGATCCTCAACTGGCGCAACGGCGGCACCGTGAGCCGCCGCGCCAAATGGAGTGCCACCATCATGATGTCGCTGTGCGCGGTCATCGTCGGCTTGACGGCGCACCGGCCCTGGCTGGGATATCTGGCCATGGGATGTATGGCAACCGTCCTGGTTTGGCTGTGGTTCAGGCCAGAGCCTCGCAAGACAGACGCCTGACAAAGCGCTGCCGGGCTCTTTCTAAGGCTCCGTTTCGGCCGGTGCGTATCGGTTGCGCCCCAGGCGTTTGGCCTCGTACAAAGCGGCGTCCGCAGTCTTCAACAGGCTGCTGGCGGATTGGCTGGCATCGGGCACCACGCTGGCCAGTCCAATGCTCAGCGAAACCCAAGGCGACACCGGTGAGGCCTTGTGTGGGATGGTGGCCTCCTGCAAGGCCGCCAGACAATGCCGCGCCATCACCACACAAGCCGCCATGTCACTGCTGGGCAGCAACAGGGCAAATTCTTCACCACCGTAACGCGCCACCAATTCGCCCGAGCGTTGCACACAGCGCTTCAAGATGTCAGCCACGCTGGCCAGCACCACATCACCGCCCTGGTGACCATAACTGTCGTTGTACTTTTTGAAGTGATCAATGTCGACCATCAGCAGGCCCAGCGGCAAGCCGTGGCGAGCGCAACGCTGCCATTCCTCCTGCAGGGTTTTGTCGAACAGGCGCCGGTTGCCGACGCCGGTCAGGCCATCGGTCACGGTGAGGCGCTCCAGCTGTTCGTTGACTCTTTTGAGCTCGAACTCCGCAGCCTTGCGCGCGCTGACGTTTCTGAACGTGGCCATGACGCGCAGCGGCTGGTTCTGCTCTCCCCGCTCAATGGTTTCCGCACGCAAATGCACCCACAGGTAATGACCGTCCTTGTGGCGCACGCGGTACTCGATGTCGGCGTTGGCGAGTGCACCGCTGAGCATGCCTTGCAACAGCACATCGGCGCGCTCCGCATCGTCCGGATGGCGCAAGGCGCTCCACGCGGCAAGGTTCAGCCGCTCGCCCTCGGGCTCCAGGCCCAGGATCTCGTAGGCGCGGCTGTTGAACAGCACCTGGTCGCTGGCCACATGCCAGTCGATCAGACCCATCTTGCCGGTCTTCATGGCCAGGGCAAGGCGCTGTTCTGAATCGCGCAAAGTGGCGTCCATCTGCACCCGCTCGGTGATGTCCATATGTGTGCCGAGTACACGCATGGCCTGGCCGTGTACATCGCGCTCCACCACCATGACGTGGGCCAGCACCCAAACCAGTCGGCCGTCTTTGTGCAGCATGCGGTGCGTCACCCGGTAGGGCTCGGTACTGTTTTTCATGTGCTCAGAAAAGCCGTCATACACCGCCGTCAAATCATCGGGATGCACCAGCTTGCGCCAGTTCTCGGCGTTGACTTCAATTTCTCCGTGGTGGTAGCCCAGGATCTCCAGCTCGCGGCTATTGACGGTGAAGGTATTCACGTCCAGCCGCCGGTCCCATAAGCCCAGGGCGGCGCTTTTCAGGCCAAACTCAAAACGCAAGGCGTTTTCGCGCTCCAGACGTCGCCGCACCTGGTCGCCGCGGCTCTTGGCCATCGCGCTTTGCTGGGCAAAATAAAGTGCCGTGCAACTGCCCAGGGTCAGCAACGCAAACAACACGGCGTACATCGCCACATCGTCGCGCCACGCCGCATAAATAGCCGATGGCTTGCGGCTCAACTGCACCACCAGGGGCGAGTCCATGCGCAAGGCCTGCGGCGCCACGGTGTGCAGCACCATCAGACGGTCATCCCCCGTGGCCGCCGAGATGCCCTCAAAGGTCGACTCTTCGCGGCCGCTGGCCACGTGCTGGCTGAACAGCGAGGTCGACGCACTCAGGTCACGCCCGAGCAAGGCCTCGTCGTGCCGCGCGTCGACAAACAAGCGGGCCGAAGCGTGCACCACGCCGACCTGCATGTCGGGCGCATACAGCACCGATTTCGCCAGAATCTCAAAATATTCGGGGTTCAGGTTGGCCGTGACCACGCCCGCAAAATCACCGTTGACCGCCTGTATCGCCTTGCTCAGGCTGATGGAGTAGACGCCGCCCATGGATTTGAACGGCGGGCTCACATACAAGCGGCTGTAGTCAGGGTCCTTCTGTGCTGCCGAGAAGTAGCTACGCTCCCGAAAATTCATGCCACGCAACTCTGGCCGGTCGGTGATGGCCATCGTGCCCGACGCATTCAGCACGGCGATGCCGCGCACGCCCGGCATTGCATCGGCCAAGGCCTTGAGGCGCGACGGAGCATAGGTCGACTCACCCGGTGTATCCCCCGCCACCAGGTCATAACGCACACTGGCCAGAGCGTTGTTGACCCCGTCAAACTGCCGCGCCAGGTTGTCGGCCACCACACGTGCCTGGGTTTGCAGACGGCTGTGCTCTTCCTGGGTGATGCGCTGGTAACCGATGTAGAGCTGGAAAATGCCCAGGCCCAAGGCCAATACCAGAAACACAGCAAGCCCCAGCCACGCCTGTTTGTAGGGTTTTCTATCGTCTTGGGAGTCTTGGGAATGTGCCAACGGGGTGGCCATGGATGCGGGTGTCGCGGATGTCACGGGTCTAGGAACCTGAAGGTCTTACAGGAAAGCGGCCACCCTAGTTTATGTGCATAAGCCAATACCCGATCAACGGTTCTGCTTTGAAATGCAGCAGCCCTAGCCCGTATCTCGGTGGTTCGCACTAGGCAAAGACGGCCATCAACGCCCCAAACTGGGGATGGCCCCGCACCGGGACGGTGTGACGACGCCGGGAAATACCTGCGCCCGGGGCCAGACCGGCGCATAGAGCCGCGGTCTGCAGTCAAAAGCTCCCGGCATGAAGCTTGCTTGACAAGCCGTGTTCGAGGTGAAGCTGCCTGGACTGATGTCTCCCTCCGCTAATGATGGCGCCCCCTGAACGCAGTGGCCTGAATGGCCGGCGTTTGGTTTGTTCCAACCCACGCCCGTGGTTCCGCGGTGGGTGCGTTGTGGCGTTGGCCCGCTCGGGCACCCCGCACACGATCCTGCATCCCGCTGCGTTGCCACCTGCGTCCTTGCAGGATCATCATGAAAATCATTCTTATCGGCCACGGCATGGTTGGCCACAAATTCCTCGAAAGCCTGGCAGAAACCGGCCTCAGCAACGTCGACGTCACGGTGCTGTGTGAAGAGCCCCGCCCCGCCTACGACCGTGTGCATCTGTCCGAGTTCTTCAGCGGCAAAACGGCCGAAGACCTGTCCCTGGTAGAAGCCGGCTTTTTTGAGCGCACCGGCTTCACACTGCGCCTGGCGGCACGCGCCGCCTCGGTAGACCGCATTGGTAAAACCGTGACCACGCTGGACGGCGAAATCCTGCCCTACGACAAGCTGGTGCTGGCCACAGGCTCCAACCCCTTTGTGCCGCCGCTGCCAGGCCGCGACCGCGAACACATCCATGTCTACCGCACCATAGAAGACCTGGAGGCCATGACGGCCTCGGGCAAGAAGTCGAAAACCGGCGTGGTGGTGGGTGGCGGCCTGCTGGGCCTGGAATGCGCCAAGGCCTTGCGCGACATGGGCCTGGAAGCCCACGTGGTCGAGTTCGCCCCCCGGTTGATGGCCGTGCAGGTGGACGAAGGCGGCGGCCGCGTGCTGCGCGCCAAGATCGAAGAGCTGGGCCTGACGGTGCACACCGGGCGCAACACCCAGGAGATCACCGACGGCGCCACGGCGCGCCACCGCATGGTGTTTGCCGACGGCACACACCTGGAGACCGACATGATCGTGTTCTCCGCCGGCATCCGCCCACGCGACGAAATCGCGCGCCAATGTGTGCTGGCGATTGGCCCGCGCGGCGGCGTGGTGATTGACAGCGCCTGCCGCACCAGCGACCACGACATCTACGCCATTGGCGAATGCGCCTCCTGGAACGAACAGGTGTTTGGCCTGGTGGCCCCGGGTTACGACATGGCCCGCGTGACCGCGCGCCACATTGCAGGTGATGTGGACGCCGCCTTTGTTGGCGCCGACATGAGCACCAAGCTCAAGCTCATGGGTGTGGACGTGGCCAGCATAGGCGACGCCCATGGCCGCACGCCCAAGAGCCGTTCGTGCCAATACGTGGACGAGCTGCGCCAGATCTACAAGAAGATTGTGATCAGCGAAGACGGCAAACAACTGCTGGGCGCGGTGCTGATTGGCGACGCTTCCGAATACGGCACGCTGCTGCAGATGGCGCTCAACGGCATCACGCTGCCGGCCGAACCCGAATTCTTGATCTTCCCGTCGAGCGACGGCAAAGCCAAGCCTGGCCTGGGTGTGGACGCCCTGCCCGACAGCGCCCAAATCTGCTCGTGCAACAACGTCAGCAAGGGCGCCATCTGCGCCGCCGTGGGCGACGGCGCCTGCACCATTGGTGAGTTGAAGGCCTGCACCAAGGCCGGCGCCACCTGCGGCGGCTGTGTGCCGCTGGTCACCCAGGTGATGAAGTTCGAAATGGCGCGCCGCGGCATGGCGGTGAACAACCATGTGTGTGAACACTTTGCGTACTCGCGCCAGGAGATCTACCACCTGGTGCGCGTAGGCAACATCAAGAGTTTTGACGACCTGCTGGCCAAACATGGCAAGGGCCTGGGTTGCGACATCTGCAAACCCGTGGCGGCCAGTGTGTTCGCCTCCTGCTGGAACGAGTTTGTGCTGAAGAAAGAACTCGCTGGCCTGCAAGACAGCAACGACTACTACCTGGGCAACATCCAGAAAGACGGCACCTACTCGGTGGTGCCACGTATGCCCGGTGGCGAGGTCACACCCGAAGGCCTGATCGCCGTCGGTCAAGTCGCCAAGAAGTACGGCCTGTACACCAAGATCACCGGCGGCCAGCGTGTCGACTTGTTTGGCGCACGTGTCGAGCAATTGCCCACCATTTGGGAAGAGCTGATCAACGCCGGTTTTGAATCGGGCCACGCCTATGGCAAGTCGCTGCGCACGGTAAAGAGTTGTGTGGGCTCCACCTGGTGCCGCTACGGCGTGGGCGACAGCGTGGGCCTGGCCGTGGAACTGGAACACCGCTACAAGGGCTTGCGCTCGCCGCACAAGATCAAGTTTGGTGTGTCCGGCTGCACACGTGAATGCGCCGAAGCCCAGGGCAAGGACATTGGCATCATCGCCACCGAAAAAGGCTGGAACCTCTACATCTGCGGCAATGGCGGCATGAAGCCGCGCCACGCCGAACTGTTTGGCTCCGACCTGAGCAAGGAAGAACTCGTGGCCATGATAGACCGCGTGTTGATGTTCTACGTGCGCACCGCCGACCGCCTGCAACGCACCAGCACCTGGCGCGAAAGCCTGGAAGGCGGGCTGGACTACCTGAAGGACGTGCTGATCAAAGACAGCCTGGGCCTTTGCGCCGAGCTGGAAGCACAAATGCAGCATGTGGTAGACACCTACCAGTGTGAGTGGAAGACCGCCATCACCGACCCCGAAACACGCAAACGCTTCCGCTCGTTTGTCAACAGCGACAAGGCCGACGAACACGTGATCTTTGTCGAGGAGCGCGGCCAGATCCGCCCTGCCCGCCCCGATGAACGCGCACCGGCGCTGGCAGAAGCCGCTTGAACACCATCACCAGAAAGCCCCTCATGAAAACCGAAACCCAAACGACCTGGACTGACGTTTGCGCTGTCGACGACATCCTGCCCAGCACAGGCGTCTGTGCGCTGGTGGACAACCGGCACGTCGCCGTGTTCCGCCTTAACATTGTGGATGGAAGCGACCAGTTCTTCGCCATCGACAACGTCGATCCCAAGTCGGGCGCGAGTGTGTTGTCGCGTGGCCTGCTCGGCAACCTGGGCGAGCGTGTGGTCGTGGCCTCGCCGCTGTACAAGAACCACTTCGACCTGCACACCGGCGAATGCCTGGAGGCGCCCGAGCATTCGGTACGTGCGCACGGTGTGCGCACCGATGGCGGTCGCGTGAGTGTCGCTTTGGCTTGAGCGGCGGTTGATGGCCCAGCGCTGCTGATAGCATCGGCAGCCCCACCACTGCATAGAATTTCCGCATGCCCGACTCGGCCGATCCCCTGGCAGCTTTTTCCGTCTCCACCCTGGTGCTGCGCGCCAAGCAGTTGGAGATTGATGCGGTGCGCCATCTCGCCTGCCGCGCCGACCTGGTGGACGCACTCGGCCAGTTGATCCAGGCCCTGCAGCGCGAGCGCGGCGCCTCCAGCATTTACCTGGCCTCCAAAGGACTGCGTTTTGCCGACGTGCGCCGCAACACCGTCCACGAAGCCCAGGCCATGGAGGCCCGGCTGCGCGAGGTGTTCGCCCAGCACACCGAGACGGCGCAGGGGGCCACCGCCAAATCGCTGTCCCTGATGGCATGGGCCCTGCTCGGTCTGGACGCGCTGACCGCACTCCGCACACAGATCGAGCGTCAGGCCATGTCGGCACACGACGCGGTTGCCGCCTTCAGCCATCTGATCGCCGGACTGATTGAGCTGGTGTTCCATGTGGCCGACGCGGCCAGCCTGCCCAGCGTCTCACGCATCCTGGTGGCCTTTTTGCAATTGGTGCAGGCACAGGAAGAAGCCGGCCAGGAACGCGCTCTGGGCGCCTTGCTGTATGCCTCGGGCAGCGCCAGCGAAGAACAGCAACAGCGTGTGCTGAACCTCATCGACGCGCAGGAGCGCAGCCTGCTGGTGTTCGCCGAATTTGCCGACCCGGCCTTGCGCCAGCGTTGGGAACAGCAGCAGTTGCAGCCCGGTGTGGCACGGCTGGAGCGCCTGCGGCGCACCTTGTGCACCACCCGGCCGGAGCATCCGCTGGACAGCAATCTCAGTGACACCTGGTTCGACGTGTGCACCGAACGCATTGACCAGTTGTGGCAGTTGCAGATAGCGCTGATGACACAATTGCGCGCGGCCTGCGCCGCAAGCATCACCGCAGCCCAGCAGGACCTGCAAGACTCCAAGGGCTTGCTGCGCCATCTGCGCGACAACCCGCCGCCGCGCACCCACGCGGTGGACCGCTTCTTTGACCCGGGCAACGCCAGCGCCCCCACGGCTGCGCCGGCAAGTTCCGCAGCCACGGGCCAGGCCAGCACTTCGCTGCATGATGTGCTGCAAGCCCAGACCGCACGCCTGACAGACATGGAACTGGAGCTTGTCGCGGCCCGCCGCAAGCTCAATGAGCGCAAGGTGATTGACCGCGCAAAAGCCATGCTGATGAGCAAACTGGGCATGAGCGAAGAGGTCGCCTTCCGCACCCTGCAAAAGACCTCGATGGACGAAAACCGCCGCCTGCTGGATGTGGCCGAAGCCACCCTGGCGTTGCCGGACTCGGCCTTTGCCCAATTGGCGCAACGCTGAACCATTGCGGTGCATCGCGTGCCGGCTATGCACTGACGCGAGGCCAGGCGGCGGGCATCACACCCGGCGTTTCAGCAAAACCTATACATGCCGTGTTTTTTGTGCCCCACACATGTGCAACATGCCGGCCTTGGCAAAGGTATGGATATTGCTTAACCCACACATCGGGCTGATGAAGGCCTGAGCAAGCCCACAGCGCACCCCGGATAACGGCGTCCATTGCAGCACTCGCAAACCTGAGTGCCGCAACGGACGCCGTTTTGCATTCTGCAGTGCTTGAACGCCATGTTCAGCAACGCCCATCCCTCCCCTTTTATCCAGCCCAAAGGAAGTCAAATGGCCTACCTCGCCCCTGCCGAGTTCGTCACCAAAATGGTCGATGCCGGTGAATCCAAGTTGCTCATGTCCACCCGCGACACCTTGATCCGCTCCTACATGGCCGGTGCCATCCTGGCCCTGGCCGCTGCCTTTGCGGTGACCGTGACCGTCAACACCGGCAACCCGCTGCTGGGCGCCATCCTGTTCCCCGTGGGTTTCATCATGCTGTACCTGATGGGTTTTGACCTGCTCACCGGCGTATTCACCCTGGTGCCCTTGGCTGTGCTCGACAAACGCCCCGGCGCCACGTGGAAAGGTGTTTTCCGCAACTGGGGTTTGGTGTTTGTTGGCAACTTCGCCGGCGCACTGACGGTGGCCGTGTTCATGGCCATCATCTTCACCTTTGGTTTCAGCGAAGCGCCGAATGCAGTGGGCGAAAAGCTAGGCCACATTGGTGAAGGCCGTACGCTGGGTTATGCCGCACATGGCGCCGCCGGCATGCTCACACTGTTCATTCGCGGCGTGATGTGCAACTGGATGGTGTCCACCGGCGTGGTCGCAGCCATGATGTCGACCACTGTTTCGGGCAAGGCCATAGGCATGTGGATGCCCGTGATGATCTTCTTCTACATGGGTTTTGAGCACTCCATCGTCAACATGTTCCTGTTCCCCACAGGCCTGTTGCTGGGTGGCAAGTTCACGCTGATGGACTACCTGATCTGGAACGAGATTCCCACTGTGCTGGGCAACCTGGTCGGTGGTCTGACCTTTGTTGGCCTGACGCTTTACTCCACACACTACAAGACCGCCGCCAAGCGCGTGGCGCAGTAAGCCCCTGGCTCCGGTGCTGCGCACTTTCCGCCCCCGTCGCTGGGGGCAGCACCTGCAGCCTGGCATAGCCAGTTCTGCGGTACTTCCACACGGGATGCCATGAGCCAAACTTTACGCGTGACACTGGGCCAGCATTCGCGCGCCGGGACCAAGGGTGTCAACCAGGACTTCCACGGCGCCATGCTGCCGCAAGGTGCATTGCTGACGAGCAAAGGCATAGCGCTGGCGCAGGCCGATGGCATTGGTTCCAGCGCCGTCAGCCAGGAAGCCAGTGCGGCGGCGGTACGCGGATTTCTCGACGACTACTACGCCACTTCGGATGCGTGGTCGGTGCGACGCTCGGCACAACGTGTGCTGGGTGCGACCAATGCCTGGCTGCACGCGCAAACCATGCGTAGCCATGCGCGCTTCGACAAGGACCGGGGTTACGTCTGCACCTTCAGCGCCCTCATCCTGAAGGGCCGTGAAGTGCACTTGCTGCACGTCGGCGACTCACGCATCTACCGCCTGCAGCCGCAGGCGCTGGAACAATTGACCGAGGACCACCGTGTGCATTTGTCATCGGTCGAATCGTTTCTTGGCCGCGCCCTGGGCTTCGGCCCCAATCTGGAGATCGACTACCGCTGCCTGCCGGCCGAGGTGGGCGACATCTACCTGCTGGCCACCGACGGCGCCTACCTGCACCTGGATGCCGCCGCCGTGGCCGAGGCCCTGGCGTTATGCCCCGACGACTTTGACGCGGCCGCCAGCGCCCTCATCAGCATCGCCCAGGCGCGTGGCGCCGACGACGACGCCACGGTGCAACTGCTGCGCATAGACGCCCTGCCCGCGGCCAATGCTAACCCGCTGAGTTTGCTCAAACTTGAAGCACAGCGCGAAGGCCTGGCCCTGCCGCCACCGCTGGCGCCGCGTGCCAGCTTCGAGGGCTACAGCATTGCACGCGAGCTGCACACCAGCGCGCGCAGCCACGTGTTCCTGGCCACGGACGACACCACCGGCCAGCCCGTGGTGCTGAAAACGCCCTCGGTCGATCTGCGCGATGACGCGCATTACCTGGATGGTTTTCTGCTCGAAGAATGGGTGGCACGCCGCATACACAGCCCGCATGTGCTCAAGCCCTTCCACACCGACCGCCCGCGCCAACATGTCTACGTGGCGATGGAATTTGTCGACGGCCAAACCCTTGCGCAGTGGATGACCGACCACCCCAAACCCGAGCTCGACAGCGTGCGCAGCCTGGTGGCGCAAATCGCCAAAGGTTTGCAAGCCTTCCACAGCAAAGAAATGCTGCACCAGGACTTGCGCCCGGCCAATGTGATGATAGACCGCAGCGGCACGGCAAAAATCATAGACTTCGGCTCCACCTACGTGGCCGGCCTTTCCGAGGGCACACCCCATGCACGTGCTGACGCCATCGCCGGCACGCTGCAATACACCGCACCCGAATACTTCACCGGCGACGGCGGCAGTGCCCGCTCCGACCTGTTCTCGCTGGCCGTGCTCAGCTATCAGATGCTTACCGGACAACTGCCCTACGGTTTGCAGGTGCCCCAGCTCAAGTCGCCCGCCGATCTCAAGCGCCTGCGCTACCAGCCGCTACGCCACCTGCGCCCCGAGCTGCCGGAATGGCTGGATGCCGTGCTGCAAAAAGCCCTGCAGCCGCAGCCCGCCAAGCGCCAGGAAGCACTCAGCGAGTTCATCCACGACCTGCATGCACCAGGCCCCCAGTTCCAACGCAAACGCGCGCCGCCCTTGGTGGAAAAACACCCGGTGGTGTTCTGGCAGCTGACGTCGTTGCTGCTAGGCCTGGCGGTGGTGGTGTTGCTCGGGCTGCGGGCCTACGGCCATTAAGGCCGGCGGCGACAGCACACATGCCCATGCGCGCTGTACACCTACAGCCCTCAAGCCATTGGCCTCTTCACCTAAGGTTGCTGCACCCTGTTAGCAGAAGCTGTTTTGAAGGAGCCCGAAATGAAATGTCCGACCTGTCCCGACGCCACCCTGGTGATGGCCGACCGCCAAGGCATAGAGATCGACTACTGCCCGCAGTGCCGTGGCGTGTGGCTGGACCGGGGCGAACTCGACAAGTTGATTGAACGCAGCGGCGCGGGCGCAGCGCCAGTACAGCAAGCCGTTCAGCAGCCGCAGTATGCGCAGCCGCAATACCAGCAGCAGCGCCGCCCTGACTTTGACGACTCTGGCTACAACAAGCGCCAGGGCTACCGCAAACAAAAGTCCTGGCTCAGCGAGATTTTTGACTAGCCTTTAAAGGCTTTAAGCCTTTTAGCTTCTCTACGCATACTGGATATGCGTGAATAGCTACAGAAGCAATAGCATCTGGAGCATAAAAAAACCCGGCATGGCTTATGGGGCCATGCCGGGTTTTGTGTTGAAGCCCTGGTTTATTTGGCGATCAACTCTTCGTGAGCTGGTGCCAGCGGCTTGTGCGCGTCGGCACCATGGCCATGGCCCGCATCCGGTGCATCCTTGGCCACCGTGGTCTTGGCACCCGGCACCGTGCCGCGCGCCAGCAGCGTGTAGACGGTGGGCACCACAAAGATAGTGAGCAAGGTGCCCAGGCTCATGCCGCCGACAATCACCCAGCCGATTTGCTGGCGGCTCTCGGCGCCCGCGCCGTCGGCCAAAGCCAGCGGCACCGCACCCAGCACCATCGCGCCGGTGGTCATCAGAATCGGCCGCAGGCGCTGCGACGAGGCTTTGACCAGAGCGTCCACCATGTCCATGCCGTGTTCGCGCAACTGGTTGGTGAACTCGACAATCAAGATGCCGTGTTTGGTGATCAGCCCGACCAGGGTGATCAAGCCGATCTGCGAATACACATTCAGCGAGCCGCCCGACCACTTCAGCGCCAGGAGCGCACCAATCATGGACAGCGGCACCGACAGCATGATCACCAGCGGGTCGATGAAGCTTTCAAACTGCGCCGCCAGTACCAGGAAGATGAACACCAGCGCCAGCACAAACACCACGGCCAGCGCGCCCTGCGAATTGCGGAACTCACGCGAGATGCCGTTCAGGTCGGTGGTGTAACCGGGCTTCAGCACCTTGGCCGAAGTCTGCTCCATGAAGTTCAGGGCCTGGCCCAGGGAATAGTCGGACGACAGGTTGGCCGAGATGGTGGCCGAGCGGCGTTGGCCGAAGTGGTTCAACTCGCGCGGCGACACGTTTTCACGCGTCTTCACCAAGGCCGAGAGCGGGATCATGGTGTCGTTGCGGCCACGCACGTAAATGCTGTCGATGTCTTCCGGCGTGGTGCGGCCGCTGGCGCGGGTTTGCACAATCACGTCGTACTGCTCGGCATCACGCTTGTAACGCGTCACGTTGCGCCCACCCAGCATGGTTTCGATGGCGCGCGCCACGGCGTCCACCGAAACCCCCATGTCGGCGGCTTTGTCGCGGTCGATGTCGATACGCAACTCGGGTTTGTTCAAACGCAGGTCAATGTCAACGGACTGGATGCCCGGGTTCTTCGCCATTTCATCCTGGAACTGGCGCACCACCTGGGCCAGGTTCTGGTAGCTGTCCGAGGTTTGGATGACGAAGTTCAGCGGCCGGTCACGGAAACCCTGGCCCAGCGACGGCGGCGTGATGGTGAACGCGCTAACGCCCGGCAATGCGCCGATCTTGGGCCCCATCTCGCGCGCCAGATTGAGTGTGCTGCGGCTGCGTTCTTCCCAGTCCACGGTGCGGAACACCACGCTGCCTTGCGACACCGTAGGGTTGCCGATGTTGGCGAATACACGGTCGAACTCGGGATACTTCTTGCCCAGTTCTTCCAGTTCCTTGGCGTAGCGGTCGGTGTACTCCAGCGTGGAACCATCGGGCGCGTTGATGTTGGCCAGTATGGTGCCGCGGTCTTCGAGTGGCGACAGCTCCTGCTTCATGCTGGGGTAGACAAAGTAGATGGCGGCGGCGCTGGCAATCATCAAACTCAGCACAATCCAGCGCGCCTGCAGCAGCATTTTTTTGGTACGCACACCCATGCCACGCTCACCCGCGCGCGGCTTGTAGCCGGTGACGATGATGCGACGCAGCAGGCGGCCGTAGGCGTCGGACAAGGCTGTCAACGCACGCTCCATGCCGCTGTCAAAACGGTTCGGCTTGGGGTTGTGCTTGAGCATCAGCGAACACATCATCGGCGTGAGTGTCAGCGCCACAAAACCCGACACCACCACCGCCCCGGCCAGCGCCAGTGCAAACTCGACAAACAAGCGCCCCGTGCGCCCCGGCGTGAAGGCCAGCGGCGCGTACACCGCCACCAGCGTGGCGGTCATGGTGATCACGGCAAAACCGATTTCGCGCGCACCTTTGATGGCCGCCGAGAACGGGTCCAGGCCCTCTTCTATGTGCCGGAAGATGTTCTCCAGCATAACGATGGCGTCGTCCACCACCAGACCGATCGCCAACACCAGGGCCAGCAACGTGAGTGTGTTGATACTGAAACCGGCCAACGCCATCAGCGCAAACGTGCCGATCAAACTCACCGGAATGGTGATGATGGGAATGATGGACGCACGCAGCGTGCGCAGGAACACAAAGATCACCAGCGCCACCAGCACCACGGCTTCAAAAATGGTGTGGTAGACGTTTTTCACCGAGCGGTCGATGAACACCGAGTTGTCGTTGGCAACGTCGATGGTCATGCCGGCTGGCAGGTCGGCGCGCAGCTTGGGCAGCATTTCGCGCACACCGGCCGAGAGCTGCAGCGGGTTGGCCGTGGCCTGGCGGATCACACCGGCCGAAATCGCCGGGCGCCCGTTCAGGCGTACCGCACTGCGTTCGTCCACCGGGCCCTCTTCCACGCGTCCGACATCGCGCACTTTCACCGGAAAACCGTTGACGCTTTTGATGGTGATGTCGCCAAACTGCGCCGGACGCATCAAATCGGTTTGCGAGGTGACGCTGAACTCACGCTGCTGCGACTCGATGCGCCCGCCGGGCAGCTCCAGGTTGCTGCGGCGAATGGCGTCTTCCACATCACCCGTGGTGAGGCGGTAGCTGGCCAGCTTGTCGGGGTCCAGCCACACACGCATGGCGTATTTGCGTTCGCCGAAGATGCGCACGTCGGCCACGCCGGTCACCGTCTGCAGGCGCGGCTTGACCATGCGGTTGACCAGATCGTTGATCTCCAGCGGCGACAAGCTGTCGCTGGAGAAAGCCAGCCAGATCACCGGAAACGCATCGGCCTCCACCTTGGCGATCACCGGCTCGTCAATCGCCGCGGGCAGGCGGTTGCGCACCCGCGCTGTGCGGTCGCGCACTTCGGCGGCAGCCGCATCGGCGTCTTTCTCCAGGCGGAAACGCACCGAGATCTGGCTTTGCTCGGCGCGGCTGATGGAGGTGATGACGTCGACCGCATCAATGCCGGCAATCGAGTCTTCCAGCGGCTTGCTGATTTGCGACTCGATGACCTCGGCCGAGGCGCCCGGGTACTTGACCGTGACGGTGACCACGGGCTCGTCGATCTTGGGGTATTCGCGCACGCTCAGGCGCATGAAGCTGACGGCACCGATCAGCACGATCAGCAGCGACAACACGGTGGCAAACACCGGGCGGCGGATGGAAATTTCAGCGAGCTGCATACAGGTAACTTCGCGGTATGAGGATCAACTCAGCCAGCTTAGGCGGGCACGCGCGATTGCGCCACCGTGCCCGTCTTCGGCGCCTGGGCATCGACCGGGCTGGCGGACCGATTCGGTTGGGCCGGACCGTTCATGGGGTTCAACGCCGGGGCAGGAGCCGCAGAGTCGCCTGGGGTCACCGGCCGGATCGGCTGCATGGGCAAGGCCATGTGCGACACCGAGGTCAGGCAAGGGTTTCCCGCGCGCGCGCTGGCGGTGTCCGTGTTGGCGTTGCCAGCGGGCTTGGCCGCAGCCGCGTCGGCAGCGGATTTTTCCTGGCCGTTCCTGTTGCCGTTGCCGCTTGGGCCAGCGGTCGCGGTTTTACTCGCCAGGTCCACCACGCGTACCGGTGAGCCGTCTTTTTGCAAACGCTGCTGGCCTGCCGTGACCACGCGGTCGCCCTGGCTCAGGCCGCTCACGATTTCCACCTGACCGGGGCGGCGCACACCCACCTTGACCTCCACACGCTGCGTGACCAAGGTACCGGCATCGGGGCCAGGCAGCAGACGCAACACAAACTGGCGCCCGCCTTGCGGCACGATGGCCTCTTCCGGCACCGTGAGAGCGTTCTGGCGTTCGCCAAACACAGCGCTGACGCGCGCAAACATGCCCGGGCGCAACTGTTGCTGGCGGTTGTCTATGCAGCCGCGCACACCTACCGAGCGGCCATTGGCATCGACCAAGGGATCGATGGCCAGCACCACGGCAGCAAACTTCTGGCCCGGCAAGGCATCCAGCTCCAGGCTGGCCCGCTGGCCGCGCTGCACCCGGGGCTGGAAACGCTCGGGCAGGCGGAAGTCGACGTACAGCGCGTCCATGTCTTCGATGTTGACGATGTCGGCGCCGTCTTTCAGATAGTCGCCCACGTTGACCTGGCGTATGCCGGCCATGCCGTCAAACGGTGCCACGATCTTCAGCCGTGCGGCGGTGGCGCGCGCCAGTTCCAGCTTGGCTTGGGCCACTTGCAGGTTGGCACTGCTTTCGTCGACCGCGCGCTGGCTGATGAAGTTTTGCGCCAGCAGATCCTGGTTGCGTTTGTGGTTGGCATTGGCGATGGACAGCTCGGCCTCGCTTTGCTGCACCTGGGCCTGCTGCAGCTTGTCATCGAGTTGCACCAGAAGCTGGCCCCGGCGCACACGTTCGCCATCCCGGAAATTGATCTGCACCACCCGGCCACTGATTTCCGGACGCAACACCACACTCTGGCGCGAGCGCAGACTGCCCACGGTCTGGACGTCATCGACCACACGCGTCACAGCTACGTTCGCCACCTCTACGCTAGACGCCGGCGCGGGCTTGGAGCTGGCGCCTTTCTCTCCTTCTGCGGCGCCGCCCGACGCCGCCGCGCCCGCGCTACGCCCGGGTTGCTGCAGCCACCATGCCCCACCAGAGGCCGCGGCAATGCCCACGACCGCCACCACGCTGTAAAAAATCTTGGATGCCATGGATAGTAAAAATTTGTAATGCCAACCTAACCCGCGAATGTAGCAGCAGCCGATGACGTCGTCGCGTCATACGAACGCATTTACAAATGCAATTTCCGCACCATGAGTGGTGCGCAGGCTGGCATCCAAGTTACGGTCCAGACACGAGCAATCAGTTCCGTCCACTAGCCCAGGGAAATCCCTAGGACGGGAAAGTCCTCAGGCCTCAACATCCACGCACCGAGTCAGTGCCAGGCGCCAGACACAAGACTTTGGCGTGCGGGAGGCCGGTGCGGCCAACGGGTGACCGCCGCCCTATCGCCGCTCAGTACATCTTCAGCCGGCGAATACGCAGCAGCGCCACGATGCTGATCACGGCCGCACCCATCACGTAGAAGCTGGGCGCCAGCACGTTGCCCGTGGCACTGATCAGCCAGGCAATGATGAACGGCGCAAAGCCGCCAAAAATGGTCACCGCAATGTTGTAGCCCAAGGACATGCCGGTGGTGCGCGCCTGGGTGGGGAACATTTCGGTCAACAACGCAGGCAAGGGGCCGAAGTAGACCACCGCCATCAAGCCAATGAAGATCTGCACCGCCAGCATGGCGTAAAAGCTGGGGTTGGCGCTGAGCCAGTGGAACACCGGGTAGACCAGCACACCGAACAGCACAGCGGCAGTCAGCATCAGGCCGGTGCGGCCCCATTTGTCGGACAGATGACCCACAATCGGGTTGAACACGGTTTGCACCACGCCGGTGGCAATGATGGCGGTGAACGCGGTAGACGCCGGCAAGCCGAGTTGCTTCACCGCAAAAGTGGGCATGTACAAGATCAGGTAAGACGACACGGTGCCCAGCACCACGGCACCGATCACCAGCAGCAAGCGCTCTTTCTGGTTGGCAAAGGTCTCGGCCAGCGGCGCGCTGTGCACGGCGCGGGTGCGCATCTCGGCCTTGGCGGCCAGAAACTCGGGCGTTTCGTCCACGTGTTTGCGGATGTAGTAGGCCACCGGCGCAATCAGCAGGCCAAAGATGAAGGGAATGCGCCAGCCCCAGGATTGCATTTGCTCGGGGCTCAATTGGTTGTTCAGCACCGCGCCGAAAGCCGCCGCCAGCAAGGTGGTCATACCCTGGCTGGCACCCTGCCAACTGGCGTAAAAGCCACGGCGCTTGGGCGCATATTCGGCCAGGAAAGCCGTGGCGCTGCCAAACTCGCCGCCAGCCGAAAAGCCCTGGATCATGCGCGCCAGCACAATGCCGGCCGGTGCCCACAGACCAATTGCCTCATAGGTGGGCATGGCCGCAATCATCAAGGTGCCTATGGTCATGAGCGCGATGGAGAACATCAGCGCCGCCTTGCGCCCCACCTTGTCGGCATACACCCCAAGCACCAGCGCACCCAGCGGCCGCATGAAAAACGACACACCAAACGTGCCCAGCGTGAGCAGCAACGACACCGTGTCGTCCCCGGTCGGGAAAAACAGCTTGGCGATGGTGACGGCAAAAAAACCGTAGACCACCAGGTCAAACCATTCCAGGGCATTGCCAATGGTGGCGGCGGCAATGATGCGCCAGCCGCCCGGGGGAGCGTTGGCGGCATCTTGCGTGGAGGACGTGGACGCTGCGCTGGCGTCGAAGGGGGAGTTCACGGTACTTTCCATCTGCGGGCTCGGGGTTAGGGAATTGGATATAGGGGGAGAAAAGCAGAAACGAAACTTCAAGACTGAGCAGCTTGCAGGCCCAGAATCGCCTGCAGCATGGCCACGCGGTTTTGGCCCAGCACCATGCCGCGCCACACGTCGTCACCACCACAGAAGGCGTTAAACATGGCTTGGCGGATTTGCCGCGCCAGCTCGGCGGGTGCATCCGGGTGGGCGCGCAGCCAGGCTTCGCCACGCAGCGCATCGGTCATTTGCTCAAACGGCACCGTGCCGTATTCCAGCGCCATCAAGGTGCAGCGCGAATCGGGGCAGGCGCCGTAGATGGTGGACGACAGATTGCCCGTCACGTCCGCCGAGGTCGACTTGCCAGCAAACGGCACGGCCATGTCGCTGCCCCACCAACGGCCTGCGCGGGCGACCTCGGCGTCGTCGCGTCTACCGGCAAAAATCTTCTCGGCATGGCCGTAAGGGCCCAGGCCGGTGTGCACGTCTATCCAGCCGATATCGGCAAACGGCGCAGCATAGGTGCGCAGAATCTGCTCCAGATTTTGCAGCGACTGGCTGCGCGCCGCACCGCCGTAGAACACACCGCCGGCGTGGCTGTACTGGCCTTTGGACACGGCATCGCGATAGGCCACGGCGCCGTGTTGGGCGATGTAATCGGCCTTGGCCTGTTGGTTCTCGGCCGTGGGCGGCCAGGCTGCGGGCAGCAGCACATCGTGCAAACCGGCATAGGCCACGTTCACCGGCAGCGGCTGGCTGAAGTCTTGTGCGTTGCGGTTCAGGTCGATGTTGTGTTCGTTGGTGCGACTCAGCCACGAGAAGCCATAAGGATTGATGGCATGCACCAGCAGCAGCGCCACACCGGCGCTGGACGCGCGTGCCAGCAACGCATCGTCGGCGAGCAATTGCAGTTGGCAGGCCGAGCCGCAGAAACCCTCCACGCCATGTGTGGCCGAGGTAATCAACAACAGCTTGCTCGCGGGCCTGCCATCCGGCGGGCCAATCAAGGCCACGTCCGTCGTCAAGGCTTCACCCTCGGCGCCCACGGCATCAATGCCAAAGCTCGCCAGCGCCGCCCCGCGTACACGCGCAGCGGCCACAAAACGCTGGCGTGCCTGCTGGTAAGTAGCGGAGAAAAAAAACTCGGCGGGCATGGCCGAAGGGGAATAGGCAGGCGGTTTTTCCATGGCAGCAAGGCGTTTATTCGCACCAAGTTGTTGAGTCATGAACTAATGCTATAGAGTCATATGTATAAGCAAAAGACAAAATTTTCATCACTACGATCAGCTTTTGTTGTCACCCCATGCAGATGCTTCACCCGTGAAACCACAGCAGCTCAAAACCTTCATCACCGTGGCCGAATGCCGCAGCATCCGCTCCGCTGCACGCGCCCTGTATGTGTCGCAACCGGCGGTAACACGCACCATTCGCGAGCTCGAGCTTGATCTGGATGTGGAGCTGGTGCACCGCAGCGTCAATGGTGTGGAGCTGACACAAGCAGGGCACGCCTTCTACGCACGTGCCAACCTGCTGCTGGAAGAAATGCGCCGCGCGCGCGACGAGTTGAGCTTTTTGAAGGCCGGTGGCCATGGCCGTGTGGCCGCCGCCGTGACCACCGCCGTGGGCTTGACCGTGCTGCCCCAGGCCCTGCAGGCCTTCACCGACCGCATGCCCCAGGCGCACATACGGCTGACACAGGACTCGGGCATGGCGGCGCACAAAAAGCTGCAGGACGGCTCGCTCGACTTCATCGTGGCCAACACCATTCCCGGCGGCCCGCCGGACGAGTTCAGTTATCTGCCGTTGTTTGAGATGGCCTTGGCGGTGGGGGCACGCGCCGAGCACCCGTGTGTCAACGCACGCCACCTGCGCGAACTGCAGGACCAAACCTGGCTGGTGCCCTCGCTGGACCGCGACTACCACTCGCGCCTGTTCCGCTCGCGTGGGCTGGAACTGCCCACGCGCATACTCGAGTGTGAGTCCTTCGACGTCGCCATCCACCTGATGTCGCGCATAGACCTGGTGGCCATCGTCACCGCCAACCAGTTCGACGAACAACTCGGCACGCGCGGCATACGCGCCCTGCCGCTGCGCGAAAACTTTGCGCCGGTGCAGGTGAGCGTGGTGACCCTGCGCAACAGCCGCTTGACGCCTGCGGCCCAATGCCTGGTGGAGTGTTTGCAGGCAAGCCTGCGCTGAGCGGGCGTCAAGGCTGCGCAAAAACGGCCCGCGTGATACCGTCCAGACCGTCGCAACTCCAGCTTAGTGCCATGCGAATCCGTCCCGCAGTTCCAGCCGACTTACCCTCCTTCTTCGAGATCCGGACCAGCGTACGTGAAAACGAAATGTCCATGACGGAGCTTGCCTCGCAAGGTGTGACGCCGCAGACCCTGCCCGCGCTGCTGGACAGGCACGTATGTGCCTGGGTCGCCGAACAGCAGAACACGGTCATGGCCTTTGTGATCGCAAGCGCCCTGGACGCCCGTGTCGTGGCCATGTTTGTGCGACCCGGCCATGAGCGCCAGGGTTTGGGCCGGCAACTCATGCAACGCGCCGAGGCATGGCTTTTCTCCCAAGGGTGCGAGGAGATCTGGCTGGTGACGGACGATGACGAACGCGTGCGCGCAAATGGCTTTTACCGGCACCTGGGCTGGCAGGAGGATGACCTGCTGGACGGACCGATTCGCTTCATCAAGCGCGCGCCAGGCGCATAAACAGACACAGATAAGCACGCACAGACAGGGGCGCGCTGGCAGGGGCGCTGACAGGGACGCCAAGCCGCCAGCGCCGCCGCCACGTGACCGGATGCTGTGGAATACGGCCGGGCAGCTTATCTTTCCTGCGCCATGATCAGCAGCACTTGTGCGGGCTTGTCGCTGCGGTTTCGCAGTTGCCTGGCCTCGCCCGGCGCGATGCGGCAACTGTCCAGCCGGCGCAGCACCTCGCAGCGGCTGACACCATCAGGCATCTGCGCTGTGATTTCCAGCTCTCCATCAAACACCACGTAGAACTTCTCCTGCGCCGAGGCCACCAGTGTTGTGCTGCCGCCCGGCGCCACCACAGACAGGCCCAGCCACAGCGCATCCGCAGGACCGGCTTCGCGCCCCTGCAGGCGCGACATGTTGAAGCCATCGTGGCCTGGAGCGTCGTAGCGCGGTGCATCTTCGAGTCGAACCAAATGCATGCTGATCTCCGGGCTCAGGGAACAAAAACCACGCGTGAGGACGAGCCCGCGAGCACCTCCTGATAGGCCGCTGCCGCATGCTCCAGTGATACCAGGCCTGCAGCATCAACGTCGAATGCGCGCAGCGAGCCGTCGGCAAAACCCGGGGCCAGAGCATCGAGAATGGCCGCACACTTCACCACATCCAGCTTCAGGCTGTCCACCCCCACCAGTTGAAGATTGCGGCGGTAGAAGCCCAGGATGTCGAACGGCACCGAGCGCTCTATGGTCGAGATGAGTATCTGTGTGCCGCCCACGGCCAGGCTTTGCAGCGCCGCAGCAAAATACGGCGAACCCACGGTGTTGTAGGCGATGTCAGCGCCCCGGCCACCCGTGGCTTGCAGCACCGCCTCGCCCAGGTCTGCACGCGTGCCGTCGAGCAACGTCACCGATTGGCTGGCATGGCCACGGTAACGCCCTGCACCGCGCTCCACACCAATCACCGCCGCGCCGGCACGTGTCGCCAATTGAATGGCCGCCTGGCCAACCTTGCCGTTGGCACCGAAGACAACAACCGTCTGGCCTCGCCCCACCAGACCGGCACGGCGCAGCCCTTCATGCGCCGTGATGAACGGCACACCCACGGTGCCGGCGGCAGCCGCCGACACGGCTTCGGGTCGGCGCACCAGGGCGGCGATGGGCAACACCAAGTAGCGTGCATGGCTGCCGTCGCGGGTGATGCCCAGGTCACCACCCGTGCCCCAGACATGGACCCCCAGCCATTCCTCGGGGCCGGCCACCACCCGGGCGGAGAAATCGCGCCCCGGGGTGCGCGGCCAGACGGCCTGCGGCATCAGGCCCAACGCCGCCTTTACATCGCTGGGATTAACAGCCGCCGCCAAGACCTCGACCACGGCATGACCAGGTGGTGCATGGGGCAGATCTTGGGTTTCCAGTTGCAGCTGCAAAGCCTCGGGTGTTTCGGCTTTCTGGCGGATGCGCAGGGCGCGCGATGCAGTTGTCAGGGTCACAGTGGTCATGGTGAAGGTCCTTGGAAAAATAAAAAATCAGAGATCGGTGTTGCTGGGGCGCAAGCCCCAGCTCGCGCGTGCTTGCTGGCAGGTCGCGAGCCGCCCGCCGAGGTCTTCGACGATGCGACGCGCCTTATGCACGAGTTCGGCATTGCTCTGTGCCAGCACACCCTTGTCGAGGTAAATGGTGTCTTCCAGGCCTATGCGTACGTTGCCACCCAGCAGGTAAGCCTGGGCTACTGCGGGAAAGGCGTGGCGCCCCACCGCGAAGGCGGACCATGAGGCCTGGGGCGCGATCAAGGAGCGCGCCAGCGCCAGCGCCGCCGGGCTGAAGGGCAATGCGTAACGCACACCCAGCACAAAGGTGTAAAGGCCGGGCCCCTGCAGCGTGCCCTCGGCCAGCAGCGCCTGCGCAAGCATCAGATCGCCGGTGTCAAAACATTCGAGTTCAGGCACCACACCGTGCTGACGTATCACGGCGGCCATCCTGCGCACATTCGCGGGCGTGTTCATCACCACCTGTTCGCCGGAATTCATGGTGTTCAGGTCTAACGAGCAAATGTCTGGTCGCAGCGCGGCGATGTGCGCTACACGCTGCTCCGGTGGCAACAGCGTGGTGCCAGCGGCGGCCATGCGCGGTTCGTCCACACTGGGCACAAACCGTCCACCCGGGCCGGTCGTGAGATTGATGATGAGCTCGGGCCGGTGGCGTCGCAGGCTCTCGACCACACGGCCATAGAGTTCCACATCCATAGACGGCGCGCCGGTCTCTGGGTTGCGTACGTGGATGTGCACGGCCGCCGCACCGGCATCAGCCGCCTCCAGGCAGGCCTCGCTGATCTGGGCTGGCGTGATCGGCAGATGCGGCGTCTGATCGGGACGGGTGAGGTTGCCCGTCACGGCGCAGGTGAGTATGGTGGGTTGTTCCATGTGTGTCTTCATCCCAGATGGCGGCCACCATCGGCCACGATGACGCTGCCCGTGGCATAACGCAATGTGGTGCAGCAGGCCACGATGGCTGCGGCCACATCGTCTGCCACGCCCACACGTTTCAAAGGAATCGTGGCGCCCACACGTTCGTTAAAAGCCGCGTCGCGCCCGGGCACAAAAGCGGTGTCGACCACGCCCGGAGAAACCGCCATGCAGCGGATCTGCGGCGCCAAGGTTTTGCCCAGAGCACGCGTGAGCGCATCACAAGCCGCCTTGGCGGCCGCGTACGCAAGATTGCTGCCCAGGCCGGTGAAGGCCGCGATCGACGATACGTTGATCACCACGGCGTCGCCAGCACGTTTCATCTGGGGCGCAAACGCGCGTACCGCGGCAAAACTTCCGCGCCAGTTTGTGGCGAAGATGTCGTCAATCAGTTGGTCATCCAGGCCGTCAAGATCCGCCGCCGCCACCTGCCGCGTGAAACCCGCGCTGTTTACCAGCACGCTGGCCTGGCCTATCTGCTGCTCTATCGTCTGTGCGGCGGTGCGCAGCCCGGCGCTGTCGGTGACGTCGGCCTGCAGCGCGCGATGTCCGGAGCCCGGCAGTTGCGCCAGCACGGACGCGGCGTTCTCGGGTGCGCCGCGCTGCAGCAGCACCACTCGGGCACCGAGTGCTGCCAGGCGCTGTGCGGTGGCCAAACCGATGGCACCCGTGCCTCCGGTGATGACGGCGATTTCGCCATCAAGCCGCTCGCGTGGAGCGAAACTTCTGTTGTCTTGCATATCGATCTCAAGGTAATGGGCAGTGGGGCAGCACGGTTTCGCCGCGTTCTAGCCGGAGTTCAAGGTCCAGGCTGAAACCGCCTCGGCCATCGGGCTCGAAGCGGCGCAGCAAGGAGCCCACGGCGCCGAACACCACGTCCTTGTGGGCGTGTGGGTCTTCGATGTCGAAGAACTGCGTCGCCAGCACCTTGTGGCCGGCGGCCACCACGATGAAGTGCAGATGTGCGGGACGCATCACGCCACGCCCCTGCGCTGCCAGCAGTTCGCCGCACGGGCCGTCCACCGGCACCGGGTAACCAGCGGGACGTACGCTGTGAAAGTCGAAGCGGCCCTGGCCATCGGTGAGGAACACGCCGCGCAGATTCATGTCCTGCTGGTGTGGATCCTGGTTCTCGTAAAGGCCTTGGGGTGAGGCCTGCCAGGTCTCGACCCGCGCATCCACCAGCGGCACACCAGTGAGCGAGAGCACACGGCCGCGCACATGCAAAGGTGCACCAGGGGTGTCGGCCAAGGCAATGTTTTCGCCGCAGGCACGCACCGGCTGGTTGGCGCGCCAGAACGGCCCGACCAACGCTGGCTCGGTTCCGCCCTGCGCCAGCGCTTCACGCGCGCCACGCAGTTGCACCAGGGTTGCCAGCCCCAGGATGTCGGCCAGAAGAATGCCTTCATTCTTCTGCGGCCCGCTGGCCTGCCCTACACGCACCAGGAAATCCAGCGCCTGGTCGAGTTCGGCGGGCGACAGGTCGACCTCCAGCGCCAGCGCGTGCAGGTGGCGGATCAGCGCGTCCATGACCTGCTTCAGCCGGGTGTTGGCGGTGCCGGCATTGGCCTGCAAAACGGCGGCCAGCAATGCCGCCGGGTCCGAGGCGGACAGCGCGCCTGGTGTGGGCGCGCCCATGTTCAAGGCGTGGGCGCTTTTCATGGCATCAACGCCCGCGCGTTGTCGCGGTAGATCGCCTGCAGCTCGGAGGCACTCAAGCCGGAGCGCTCCAGCCCCTCGGCAATCTTGGCCGGTTCCACCCACGGGAAGTCAGAGCCGAAGACGATCTGCGAGGTCGGCACAATCATCTTCAATATGCCCATGTGTACCGCGTCCGCTGCGGCGGCAGTGTCATAGTAGAAGCGGCGGAAGTGGTGCAGCCGCGAATCGGGCGGCGCCACGCGCGCCAGGGATTCGGCTGTCTCGCCCACCAGGAAACGCTGTGCCCAGATGCTGCCGCCGCCGTGCGACCAGATGTAGCGGATGTCCGGCGTTGCCTTGGCGGTGCCGCTCTGGATCAAGCTCACCATGGCGCGCGCCAGGTCGGACCCAAGCTCGACAAAAGTTGGCAATATGCCTGGCTGGAAGTTCCAGGCGCAGCAATTGGGCGCGGTGGCGTGGGTGTAGACCACGGCCTTGCGCCGGTTGAGCTCGGCCCATACCGGGGCGAAGGATGGATCGCCCAGCCACTTGTCGTCGTAGCTCGACAGCAGCCCCACGCCGTCGGCCTTCAGCACGTCGAATACATACTCGATTTCGCGCAGGCTCCCCTCTACATCGGGCAGGGGCAGCACCGCAAAATGCCCATAGCGGCCCGGGTGATCGCCCTTCATGCGGGCGGCAAACTCGTTGAGCTCACGCGCCGCCTGGCGCGACTCCAGGGGATTACCAAACCATACACCGGGCTGGGTGACCGACAGAAATGCCTTCTCCACACCGCCACGCTCCATGGCTTCGAGGTCTTTCGCTACCGTCCAGGACTTGAATTGCTCAAATCCCAGGACCGGCTGTTTCAGATGCTGCCGCTCCACCAGCTTGATCCAGGCGGGTGAGAAGAAATGATGGTGAAAGTCGATACGTGTGCCCTTTGTGCCCAGGGTCTGGGCCAGTGGGCGCCCCTCGGGCAGCAAGGCGCCGGCGCCCAGCGCCCCCAGGGTGCCGAGCGAGCCGAACATGCCGAGAAAGCCCCGGCGCGAAGCCGTGTGGGTGTCTGGGCCGGATAAAGAACAGGGTTTGTGGTCCATGAAGATGCTCCCGGCTTGGTTCAGAAGTTGTGGCGAATGCCGAATTCGAGTCCCCTCGAATTGATGCCCGCCTGGGCCGGCAAGGGCGAAGTCGCTGGCCAATCCCCTACACCGGTGCTAGTCACCAGTTGCGCCGATGCGCCCTTGTTGTTGAGGAAGGCGAACGTGCCGTAGAGCGCCGTTCGTTTGGACATGTTGTGCACATAGCCAAGTGCCAGCTTGCTCCAATCGTCGCCACTGTTTTTGCGGTTGTAGTAGCTGTACGCGGCGCGCCACTCCCCTACCCCGTGGCTCCATGTGGCGCCCAACAACCAGGCGTCGATACGCGCGCCGCTGGTGTCGGCTTCACGGGCCCAGAAGGCCATGGGTGTCAGCGCACCGAAGTTGTAGGAAATCGCCATGTTCGCGGCCTTGACCTGCGCTGGCGTCGTGGCGGTGCCGCTGTAGCGCCGGCCCAGGGCGCCCGCCACGTTCAGCGCCTTGTCGCCATAGCCCAGGCGTGCCCCGACGTAACTGTTGTTCTTGCTGTTGGCACTGGTGCTGGGCTCCTCACCGAATGCGTACTGGGCCTGACCGTACCAACCGCCCAGTTGCCTGGGCAATAGATAGGTGAGCGCGTTGCTCACGCGAATCGGCGCACCCAACATGCTGAAAGCGGTCGTTTGGCCAACACCGGCGCCTTGAAACGGGTCGAACCAGGAGGGGTTGAGGTAAGTGGCCGACCATTCGCGGCCCACACGAAACTCGCCCAGGCTGCCCGTCAGACCTACCGTTGAACGGCGCTGGAAGTTCATGGCGCCAGCACCCGTGTCGGGAATCAGCGCGCCCTCCAGCCAGAAGCCTGCAGACAGTCCGCCCCCCAGATCTTCCGTGCCGCGAAAGCCTATGCGCGAGTGGCTGTTGCCGCTATAGCTCACGGCCGTAAGACTGGCGTCACCCTGTGAAATGTGTGCGACCCCAAGGTCGACCACACCGAATATCGTGACCTGGGATTGCGCAAAAGCACAGCCGCTGGCGGCAAGGCCGACCAAGGCCAAGGCAGAGAAACTATTTTTCATCGTGTACTTCGGGTATGGAGAGTTAAAAGCTGGCGTTGAATGTGAAAATGAAATGAATGCAGCAAATTAATCAGCAATTCATATGAACATCACCTTGCGGCAATTGCGCGCCTTTGTTGAAGTCATACATAGCGGTGGCTTCACCGCGGCAGCCCGCAAGCTGCACCTGACGCAATCCGCCACCAGCCTGTTGATCCGCGAGCTGGAGCAGCAGCTGGGCCTTGCGCTGGTGGACCGAACGACGCGGCAAATTGCGCTGACAGATGCGGGCCGCGAGTTGTTTGACAGCGCCGAACGCATACTCGCGGACGTAGAGCACGCCGTCGCCAACACACAGGACCTGGTGCAGAAGCGCCGTGGCCGGGTGACGATTGCGACCACCCCGTTTCTCGCTGCCAACTTCTTGCCCGAGGTGATTGCCAAATTCCAGCTTTCGCACCCGGCCATTTCGGTGCGCATCGCCGATCTGCCAACCGAGCAATTGGTGCGTGTTGTCGACAGCGGCGATGCCGATATGGGCTTCGGTGTTTTTCCACAACTGGACGTGGCCCTGGAACGCGTCACCTTGCTGCGCCATAACCTGGGCGTGATGCTGCCCGCCGTCTGGCCATTGGCGCAGCGCCGCCGGCGCCTGACCTGGGCCGACCTGGATGGGCAGCCCATGATTGGCCTGGTGCCTGCGGGCGGCTTCCGCAGCCTGGTCGACCCGCTGCTGCACCGCGAGGGAGAGCTGGCCTCGCTGAAGTTCGAGGTCGGACATCTCAGCACCGCCGTGGGGCTGGTGGAAGCCGGTCTCGGCGCCACCGTGGTGCCAGCCTATGTGGGGGCTTTGGTGCGCTCGACGCGGGCACGTTTTCGCGCGCTCAACGATCCGGTGATCCAGCGCCAGATCGAGCTGGTGTGGCGCGCCACACGCTCGCTGTCGCCGAGTGCCAGTGCGTTTCGCAGTTGCCTGGAAACCTGCTGCAAGCCGCTTCAGGCCGGATAGGCGAAGCGCTGCGACGAAGTCCGGGTTCAGTTCGGAAAACACGGATTCGCCTTGGAGCATTTGTCACCGATCACGGCCACCGCCTGGATCTCGATCAACATGCCGGGCACCGCCAGGTTGGACACCGTGATCTGCGCGCTGGCCGGGAAGTTGCGGTCGGGGAACATCTCGGTACGCACCTTGGCAAAGCTCGCACCATTACGGGCGTCGGTCAGGTAGGCCGTCATGCTCACAATGTCTTTAAGGCTGCCACCCGCACGCTTGAGCGTCTGTTCCAACAAGGCAAATATGGTGCGGGTCTGCGCCTCGACATCACCCTTGATGTCCTTGCCGGCAAGGTCGGTGGTGGTGGTCTCGCCGGCCAGCCAGACGATGCGCCCGCCCTCGGTGACCACGGCCGGCGAATACGAGCGCCCCTTGATGCGTTCACCTTGCTCCATGTAGTCGGCCGCATGTGCGTGGGGATACAGGGCTGCGGCCAAGGCAACAGCGGCCAGCCAACGGCTGTGTCGGTTTTTCATTCAATGCTCCTGAGGGTAGTTTTGGCGGGCGCAAATGCCCGCCTGGGTGGGGGAAATCGCGTTTAAACGAGCGGGTAACGGCTGGCCAGCACACGCATGGACTCAGCGGCCTCACGGACAATTTCGGCGCCGTCCCAGCGGGTCGGCCGGCCGCCTCGCAGCAATACGCGGCCGTCGACCAGCACCGTGTCCACGTTGGCCGGCTGAGCCGAATACACCAGCGCATGGGCCGGGTCGAAGACCGGCGCCAGGTTGAGATCGGTCGCCCGCAACATCTGGATGTCCGCACGTTTGCCGGGCGTCAACGAACCAATCAGGTGCGACAGCCCCAGGTCGCGCGCACCATCCAGCGTTGCCAGGCGCAGCAGGCGATGGGCGGTCAGCGGCTGGCGATTGCCGAAGCGCTGCTTGTGTGACCACAGCAGGGCGCGCATGCAGGCATAAAAGTCGGCGTTGGCCGATGCACCAGAGCTGTCTACCGACAGGCTTTGCAGCACACCGGCCTCCTCCATCTCATGGAACTGGATGACACCACGTGTCGCCTGGGCGTAGAGCATCTCTATCGTCGGCGAACAGGTCATGGTGGTGCCGCTGGACGCCAGCAATGCGCAGTCGGCAGCGCTCATGCCCTGTGGATGGACCAGTTGCAGATCCGGGCCCAGCAAGCCATGTTCAGCGAGCACCGGCACCAGCCCCGGACGGGCGTGCATGGTCAACGGCAAACCAAGCGCCCGGATGTGGGCGCATTCTTCGCTCACCACACGTACGGGCACGGCGCCGCGTGGATTGGAAACGGGCGTGCGCACCGCTGCGCCCAGGCTGAGCAACTCGGAGGGCAGCCCCTGTTGCAACACACGGCCCAGGTCTGCCAGATCCATGGGTTGATCCAGCGGCTGCTCCTGCCCCCAGCCATAGGCAAAACGACCGCGCTGTCCCATCTCCGCCATGGCGCGCAACTCGGCATCGGCATGGGCCGGTGAGCGCGTGTTGTGCGCCCAGTTCTGCACCGTGGTGATGCCGGAGAGCAAGCCCTCGGCAAGCCCCAGACGCACGGAGCGATAACTGTCTTCAGGCGTGAACAGCGGCCCTGTGCCCAGCGTGACCGGAAAGTAGCCGTGCTGGGGATCGTCGCCCCGCACCAGCGCACGCAGCGCGCTGTTCCAAAGGTGCCAGTGGGTGTCGACAAAGCCGGGCAACACAATCATGTCGCGAGCGTCTATCTCGGGCACGCCCTGGGCCAGCAAATCCGGCCCCACGGCCACGATGGCGCCGTCGCGGATGTGCACGTCGGCGCAAGGTAAATCACCCAACGCGGGGTCCATGGTGAGCACACATGCGCCACGGATGATGAGCTCTTGATCTAAGCCGCTGCGGGCGGATGAGGATATCGAAGGCACAAAGAATCTCCTGCGCCACGATTGGGCGCATGTATCTCGAGAAAAAAGAGGGAAAGAGGCGGCGCTACTCGGCCTTGGCGCCCGAGATGCGGATCAATTGCGCCTTCTGGCGCATATCAGCTTGAATGAAGCGTGCAAAGGCATCGGGTGCCGAAAACACCGGCTCAAAGCCACGCGCAACCAACACGGCGTCGCGGAACGTTGGGTCGTGGCCAATGGCCAGCACGTCCTGGTGAATCCTTTGCACAACCGCAGCCGGTGTACCACCCGTCGCGAAAAGCCCGAACCAGGACTCGCCGGGGTCTATGTCTGCCAAGCCGGCTTCACGCAGCGTAGGCAGCTCGGGCATCTCGGCCAGCCGAGTAGCCCGTCCCACAGCCAAGGCCTTGAGCTTGCCGGCACGCAGCAGCCCCAGGGCCCCGGCAACACCGGCCAGGGTGAGCTGTGTTTCGCCCGCATGCACGGCCGTGACCGCAGGCGAGATGCCCTTGTAAGGCACGTGCACCAGATTCACACCAAGCTTGGCCTTGAAGGACTCGAACAGCAGATGCGGCAGGCTGCCCGAGCCGTAGGAGGCGTAGCTCAATGCACTTGCCGGCGACTTTGCCAAGGTGGCCAGTTCAGCCATGTTGTTCGCCGCCACGGAGGGGTGCGCCACCACCATCTGCGGCAGGCTCACCAGCTGGCTGATAGGTGTCAGCTCGCGTTGCGGGTCATAGGGCAGTTTGTCGAACAGGAATGGGTTGCTGGTGATGGTGGCCTCACTGGTCAGCAATAACGTGAGCCCATCCGGCGCCGCTTTAGCAACAGCCGTGGCACCAATCAGCGTAGAGGCGCCAACCTTGTTCTCCACCACCACCGCTTGGCCCCACTGCCTATGCAGGCGGTCCGCCAACATACGAGCCAGCAAGTCCACACCACCGCCTGGCGCGTAGGGCACCACAATCTTCACCGTACGTCCGGGCCACGGTGCACTTTGTGCCCAGGAAACAGGGCTGGCGACGGCCATACCCAGAGCCGTGCATACGCTGCGGCGCGAACAATTCAACGCTGACTTCATCACTTGATGCTCTCGAAATGCCGGTAGGAGGAATCGTTGCGGCCAATGTGGCCTATCACCTGGTAACGCGCCTTGACCAGATCGGCCGGGACATCCAACACACGGCGATAGTCGTTGACGGTTTGCCGCCCATCCAGCGCCCATTTTCCGTCGCGCCGCGACCAGCTATCAAGATAACGTGAATGCATCCAGCGCTCTTCGTAGAGGCCGGGGTTTCCTTGCTTGGGCACCAGCAGGGTTGCGGTCCCGGTGGATTCACTCACGGCACGGTCGCCGTTGACCTCGATCAGGATGTTGCTGATGCGGTGGTTGTTGCCTGTCATTTCATCGTGCGCCTGGATCAACCAATCCACATAGGCCTCCCAGTTGGGAAACTCGCGGCCGCCAAAACTCATCTTGGCACCCGGATGGGCCAAGGAGATCAACAATGCACGGTCTCCCCTGTCCAGACCACGCGGGTACTTGTAGATCAATTCGGTGATGGCCTGCTTGGCCAACAAGGTTTCAATTTCTGTGGCGCTTGCTGTAGGTGTGGCCTTCTGCGCATGGGCCTGCAATGGCAGCGTCAGACTGACGCTGAATGCTGTCGCCAGCACCGCTAACAGCAGCCGAATTTTCAGGGGTGATTTTTCCATCGACATTTTCTCCGTGGGGTCGTGATCGGGCAGGCCCGGCTGATACATGTAAACCTCTGGCCTGTGTGTATTTCAACGCTGGGAGTGATATTTTTCAAACGATTTAATTTAATGGATTCACAAGTATTTCCAATACTTCAGACGACTGCACAGGATGCGCCTGGAGACGACAATTCGCCCATCCAAGTCCCTCGCGCCTCTTGTTCGCGCCAAGGACTGTCTGCATCAGGAATACCATGTCTCGAACCTCCGCTGTCACCTTGCGCCAACTGCGCGCGTTTATTGCCGTCGCCGAAGAGGGCAGCGTGGTGCGTGCAGCGCAACGCATGCACCTGACAGCCTCCGCGCTCTCCATGCTGATCAGCACACTCGAGGGCGAGCTTGGGGCACGCTTGTTTGAGCGCACAACGCGGCGCATGGTCTTGTCCGAAGAGGGGCAAAAGCTGTTGCCGTCTATCGAAGAAATGATGGGGCAACTGGATGGCGCGATCACCGACCTGCAGGAGTTCTCGCAGCGGCGTAGCTCGCGCTTGCGCATCGCAGCATCACCATTGATGGCGGCCACACTGCTGCCGCATCTGATGGCTGGATTTCATGAGCGCTTTCCCGCTGTGCGGCTCACGCTGCGTGATCTCCCGGTTGCCGAGGTGGCGCAAGCCGTCAGAGCTGGCGAGGCCGACCTGGGCTTGTGCACCGCAGATGTGGACCCGACCGATCTTCACGCCACCGTTCTGTACCAGGACCGGTTGATGCTCGCGTGCCGGGAAGGCCACCACCTGGCAGCCCGCCCGGAAGTGCAATGGCGTGATCTCGCGGGTGAACGCTTGGCGTTGATGCAGCCCGGCTCGGGGCTACGCAAACTTTCGGCGCGTGGTCTGGCCGAGATGGGCGAAGCCGTGGAGCCGGCTTTCGAAGTGGCCAATGTGGCCACGGCTGTGGGTCTGGTGGAGGCCGGTCTGGCGATTGCGGTGCTGCCGCGTTATGCGTTGATCCGCACACGTGCCGTCGGCGTACGGGCCATAGCGTTGACCGAACCGGTGGTGGAGCGCGCCATCGTGGCATTACATGCGGCGGAACGCCCGCTCACCAGCGCTGGCGAAGCCTTTATCGCCTATGCCAAGCAGACTGCGGGGCAGGACTTCAGCGTGGCGTGAGAATTCAGCCGCTGCATTCCTCGGATCCATCTGAAAAATGCCCCCGGGTGCAGGGGCATGGCGTCAAAGCACTACAGGTGCACAGTAGTTGAGCACCGCGCGCAACAAGCTGTGCGCCGTGATCATCGAGGTGCGTGGATTGTCATGGTCGGGCCGGTTTTCCAGACGCAGCAGCATGTGGCCGGCTTCGCCCCAGGCCTCGACTTCATGGCAGTTTTCACTGACACCAGGGTCCGCCCAGAGTTCAACGCTGGTGTGGTCCAGTCCCAAGCTAGCCAGCGCCACCGTGGCCGCCACGTTGGCATTGCGCGGGTAGTCGCGCGCGGCATCACGAGCGCTGCCGGCAAACACCAGCGCCGGTGCCGCCAGCGCATCCAGCGACAGCGATGCTGCGGCCGGACTGCCGGCCCAAGCGGCAGGCGGCTTGCGCCCGCGGTAGACCACCTTGCCAAGCCCTGCGTCGCACGCGGCGCTCAGCCAGTCGATACCGCCAATGGCACCGGAGACCAACAACACCTGACGCCCCGCCCCGGTCGCCAAAGCGCGCAAGCGCGCAAGGCGTATGTCGTCGGTCAGCGCACCAACGGACGCCAACAGCAGATCACAACCAGACGACAACACCGCCTCCGCATGGGCGTCCACGGCCGCATGGCCGGCACACTCCACCACCAGGGCCGGGCGTTGCGCCAACCAAGGAGCACGCTCGACGCTCAACAAAGGTCGCAGGCCGGCCAGATCGCCATGGGCCGCGGCCTGCGCCGGCTCAAGCTCATGCACCAGAATCCCGGTGATTTCTATGGCTTCGGAATGGGCCAGCAGACCCCGCGCCAATCTCTGGCCTATGGCACCAAAACCGATCAGAGCAACACGCAGTTTCATGCCCGGCCTCCGAGCGACACACGAGATGCTTCAGCGGCTTGCGTCGGCAGCTTCAAGCCGCTACGCGCCAAGGCATCACGCGCTTTAGCCTTCTCGGCCTCGCTCAGATTGAGCAGCGGGCGGCGCACCGGCCCGCCGGTCTGGCCCAGAAGCTCCAGCCAGTATTTGCTATACGCCTGTGGCGTGCCCGAGGGTCTAGCCGAAGCAAAGGCTTGGCGCGCAGGCTCCAGGCTGTCGCGCACCGCACGTGCCTCCAAATACTGGCCTTCAAAGGCCAGGCGGGTGTATTCGTTGATGCGTTGGTCAACAGCGGTCTGCAGCAGAAACGGCGGCGTAGAACACAGATACAGGCGCCAACCAAGTTCCACAATGTTGTCCAGCCAGTCCTCCTCCGATGCCGAACTCACCAGGATCTTGTGACCCGCCATTTCGGTCAGCCGCTTGTACAGCGCGCGTTCTACGCTGTACTTGATGGCCACGATATTGGGCAACTCGGCAATACGCGCACACAGCTCCGGGCTCATGATGTAGCCGCAGTCGGGATGGTTCCACAGCGCAATACCGATGTCGGTCTGCTCGCTCAGATAGCGGTAATAGGCATAGACCGTCTCATCGGGGTTGTGGTGGAAGTGCAGCACCGGGCTGTGCACCACGATGTAATCGGCTCCGACATTCTGCGAGTGGCGTGCCAGCTCCAGCACCACATCGAGGTTGGCATCCGAGCACGAAGTCACGATGCCGCAGCGGCCGTGCGCCTCTTCCACCGCAAGTTCAAAAGTACGTTTGCGTTCTGCAACCGACATGGAGAAAAACTCACCCTGCTTGCCGCTGACAAACAAGCCGCCCAGGCCAAGGGTGCGAATCCAATGCCTAAGGTTTTGCCGAAAGCCGGTTTCGTCAAACGAAAGGTCTTCAAGAAAGGGGGTGGTGGTGGCGGCCCAGACGCCGCGAAAGTGTTCACGCGCGTAATCTTTGGCGTCGTACTTGCTGTACTTTGTGCTCATGGTGTAGCGGGATCCAGGTAAAGAGAGATGGCAGGAATCGATCTATGGAAACTCGATTCGACGCCAAAGCCGCTCTCCCAACAAGCGAATGTTTTTTGCGGATCGCTCAGAAAATCTGAGTGTGCTTCAGCTCAACACGCGCACCCTCATTCTTCATGGGCGCCCGTGCCAAGCGCCCCACACCAAGCGGTTTGGGGAGATGACCGAACAAGGGTTGACAAGCCCGGCCATCAGCTCTATCGCCCGTTAGACATCAAGCCTAGGGCCGCAAACACAACACGGCTGCGCTCGCCGTGTATCGGTGCATAACACACCACGCGAGCCGGTTACGCGGCCGCCAGCAACGCCAGCATTTGCGCCTCGTCCAAGACCGCCACACCCAGCTCCTGCGCCTTGCTGAGTTTGCTGCCGGCCTCGGCGCCGGCCACCACGTAGTCAGTTTTTTTGCTCACCGAGCCGGCCACTTTGGCACCTGCGGCCTCCAGCGTCTCCTTGGCTTGCTCGCGGCTCAGCGTGGGGAAGGTGCCGGTGAGCACAAAGGTTTTGCCGGCCAGCGGTTTCGGCGCTTGCGCTGCGGGCGCGCCCTCTTCCCAGGTCACACCGCAGGCGCGCAATTGCTGCACCACTTCGCGGTTGTGCGCCTGGTCAAAGAAGGTGCGCAAGGCCTGGGCGACGATGGGTCCGACATCGTTGACCTCCAGCAGTTGCTCCACACTCGCATCCATGATGGCGTCCAGCGTGCCGAAATGCCGCGCCAGGTCCTTGGCCGTGGCCTCGCCGATGTGGCGTATGCCCAAGCCGTACAAAAAACGCGGCAGAGTGGTTTGTTTGGACTTCTCCAGCGCCGCCAACACGTTCTTCGCCGACTTGTCGGCCATGCGGTCCAAGGCCGAAAGCGCCGTCAACCCCAGTTTGTAGAGATCCGGCAGCGTGCGGATGACATTGGTTTCCACCAGTTGGTCGACCAGCTTTTCACCCAGGCCTTCGACCTCCACCGCGCGGCGCTGCGCAAAATGCAGAATCGCCTGCTTGCGTTGTGCGCCGCAAAACAGCCCGCCGCTGCAGCGGTGGTTCATCTCGCCTTTTTCGCGCACCACGGTGCTGCCGCAGATGGGGCATTGGCGTGGCATACGAAAGTTCGGCACGTACTGCGGGCGCTCTGCGACCACCACGCCGACCACCTCGGGGATCACATCGCCTGCGCGGCGCACAATGGCCTGGTCGCCCACACGCACCTTCTTGCGGCGTAATTCAAACAGGTTGTGCAGCGTGGCATTGGTCACCGTCACGCCGCCGACAAACACCGGCGCCAGGCGCGCCACGGGTGTGAGTTTGCCGGTGCGGCCCACTTGCACATCAATACCTTCGACGCGTGTGATCTGCTCTTGCGCCGGGTATTTGTGCGCCACGGCCCAGCGTGGCTCGCGGCTCAGAAAACCGAGTTGGCGTTGCAGCGCCAGGCTGTCGACCTTGTAGACCACACCATCGATGTCATAGGGCAACTGGTCGCGTGCAGCGCCGATCTTTTGGTGGAACGCGATCAATTCCGCAGCGCCTTGCGCACGTGTGACCTGCGCCGCGACCGGGAAACCCCATGCCTTCAGCGTTTGCAGCATGTCGAAATGTGTGGCAAAAGCCGGGCCGCCATCGGCTGCGGGCGTGACTTCACCCAGGCCGTAGGCAAAGAAACTCAGCGGGCGTTGCGCGGCAATGCTCGAATCCAACTGGCGCACCGCTCCGGCGGCTGCGTTGCGCGGGTTGACGAAGCTTTTTTCGCCCTTCTCGCGCTGTTTCTCGTTCATGGCCTCAAAGTCGGCGCGGCGCATGTAGACCTCGCCGCGCACTTCAAGCACAGCAGGAACCGGAGGCACTGTTTCGCCGCCGGGCCGCCCCAAGGCGAAACGCTCCCCCTCGGGGGGCAGCGAGAACACGTCAGTGCCGAGCGTGGGGGCCCCAATTCGCAGCGGGATCTGCTTGATGGTGCGGATGTTTTGCGTGACGTCTTCACCGTTTTCGCCATCACCGCGTGTCGCGGCCTGCACCAACACACCATGCTCGTAGCGCAGGTTCATGGCCAGGCCGTCGAACTTGAGTTCACACACGTAGGTGATAGCTGCATCGCTCTCGGCCAAGCCCAGCTCGCGCCGCACCCGACCGTCAAAGGCGCGTGCACCTTCTTCGGTGATGTCGGTCTCAGTCCGGATGCTGAGCATGGGCACGGCATGGCGCACCGAGGCAAACACCGGCAACGGTGCGCCACCTACACGTTGCGTGGGCGAGTCGGCGCTGCGCAGTTCGGGGTGCGCCTCTTCAATCGCCTGCAGGCGCTGAAAGGCGCGGTCGTACTCGGCATCGGGCACGCTGGGCTGGTCGAGCACGTAGTACTGGTGCGCCCAGGCATGTAACTGCTGATGCAGTTGCGCCACTTCCTGGGCCAGTTTGTCGGCGCCAGCGCCATCAGGCGCTTGCGCGCCAAAGAGATCTTGCGTGCTCATAAGGGCTTAACTGAACAAACGACGCGCCAGCGCCGAACCGGCAGACAGTTCGCGCGCATCCAGCGTGTCGTAGAGTTTTTCGAGATCAACACCAATCTGGTCCATCACCTCGGCTTGCAACGGACGGCCGTCGTCGTCGGTCACCATGCCGTCCATGGCCTGGGCCAAGGTGTTGGCCACTTCGCGCATGCGGGCGAAAGGCTGCTCGCTGCGCGCGACTTGCGGCACGTCCAGGCTCAGCGAGATTTCGCGTATGGCCGATTGATCCGGGTCTTCGGCCAGCGCGGCCTGGGAGTCGAACGCCAGGCCCAGCACGGCGGGCTGCCCTGCCACACTGGCCGGCAGCACCATGCGGCCGGGAATCAGGCCCGGCACAAAACCCAGGCGCGCCGCGTGTTGCTGCACATAGCCGGGGCTCCAGGCGGTGCGCATGGCGCGCAGGGTGAAGCCGAGTTGCGCGTCGTGGTCGTTGGCAAACTGGTCTAGCTCACGGCCACGCGCCACTTCTTCGCGCATCTCGGGAAATTCGGGCGCGCCCCCCACGGCGTCGCAGAAGGCCGTGGCCTTCATCACGTATTCGGAGTACTCGATTTCGTTCAGCGCGCCGGTACGGTTGGCAAGTTGCACACCGGCTTGCAAGGCGTCGTAACGCTGGCCAGCTTGCGGCGGCTCCCACTGCTGGCTGGCGCTGTTCAGGCCTTCCACCGCAAATGGCTTGCTGCCCACGCGGCGGGTGCTGGGCAGCGCGGCCAGCACGGCGTCGCCGGACACTTCGGCCTCCAGCGAGATCGACGCAATCACGTCGATCAACGGGTCCAGCCCGGCGCGGCGCTCGGGTGATGGAATCGCCATACCGGCAAAGCCGTCATCAAAACCGGGATCCTGGCGCTCGGCGCCTTCACCCGCAGGATGCGCGCCGTCCAGGGTCGGCTCCTGCTGAAAAGCGGAATTTGCGGGCTTGCTGTCGCCGGCCTCGGGCTCGGCCTGGCGCGGTGCGTTGCGGCGCGAAGTCCAGGCGCCATGGGCCACCACGGCGGCCAACACCACACCACCGGCCACGGCCAATCCAATTTGTAGGGTACTGCTCATGCTTGTTAATTTGCCTCCGCCATCGAAAGCGCAGACTCCATGTCGACGGCCACGATGCGCGACACACCCTGCTCCTGCATCGTCACACCGATGAGTTGCTGGGCCATCTCCATGGCGATCTTGTTGTGGCTGATGAAAAGAAACTGTGTGCCTTTGCTCATGCTGGACACCAGTTTGGCGTAGCGCTCGGTGTTGGCGTCGTCGAGGGGAGCGTCCACCTCGTCGAGCAAACAAAACGGCGCGGGGTTCAGTTGGAAGATCGCAAACACCAGGGCAATCGCGGTCAGCGCTTTTTCGCCGCCGGACAGCAAATGGATGGTCTGGTTCTTCTTGCCCGGCGGCTGGGCAATCACCTGCACGCCGGAATCCAGAATCTCGTCACCGGTGATCACCAGGCGGGCGTTGCCACCGCCAAACAGCTCGGGGAACATCTTGCTGAAGTGGTCGTTCACGGTGTTGAAGGTGCCCGACAGCAGTTCACGCGTTTCGCCGTCGATCTTGCGGATGGCGTCTTCCAGCGTGTTCATGGCCTCGGTCAAATCGGCGGTCTGTGCATCGAGGAACTGCTTGCGTTCGCGCGCGGCGGTCAACTCTTCCAGGGCGGCCAGGTTGACCGCGCCCAGCGCGGCAATTTCGCGGTTCAAACGGTCGATTTCACTTTGCAGGCCGGTGAGGCGCACATTGCCCTCTTCAATCGAGCGGGCCACGGCTTCCAGGTCGGCCTTGGCGTCAGTCAGCAGCTGGTCGTATTGTTCGAAACCCAGGCGCGCCGCCTGTTCCTTCAGTTGCAGCTCGGTGATGCGCTGGCGCAGCGGGTCGAGTTCGCGTTCCAGCTTCAGGCGGCGCTCGTCGCTGGCGCGCAGCTTGGCGGTCAGGTCGTCGTAAGTGCTGCGTTTGGCGCCCAGGGCGGCTTCGCGTTCGGACTTCAGCTCCAGCGCGTTCTGCAGGCCGGCTTGCGCCGCCGCGTCGCTCAGGCGCGCGAGTTCGTCGCGGGCCCGTTGTTCTTCGTCGGTCAGTGCGGTGGTTTGCTGCGCCGCCATGTCGATGGAGCGCGTGAGTTCGGTGCGGCGCGCGCCCACGCTGCGGTGTGCAAACGTGGCTTCTTGCGCCTGGCGCTCCAGCCCGCGTTGTTGCTCGCGGCATTCGGCCAGCTTGCGCTGCACCTCGATCACACGTTCTTCCAGTTGGGCGTGGCGCTCTTGTGTGTCGGCCAACTGCATGTCCAACTCTTCAAAGCGGCCTTCGGCGGTGACGCGGCGCTCTTGCAGGTCTTCGAGTTGTGCATCAACTTCCGCCAGGTCTCCGGTCAACTGCGCGTTGCGTGCACGCGCCTGCTCGGCCTGCTGCGCCAGGCGCATGGTTTCCACCTGCAACTCGTGTGCACGGCCCTGTACTTCGGTGGCCTCGCGGCGCGCCGTCACCAGGCGCTGCGAGGCTTCGCCGTAGGCCGCTTCGGCACGCACCAGGGCGCTGCGGCTGTCGTCGACGATGAAGGTTTGAGCGCGCAGTTGTTTCTCTAGATTCTCGATCTCCTGCGCCCGCGCCAGCAGCCCGGCCTGCTCTGAGTCCTGGGCATAGAAGTTCACGCCATGCGCACTGACAGCATGGCCGTTGGCCACGTAGATCACTTCGCCGCCCTTGAGCTGGCTGCGCTGGGCCAGCGCTTCGTCCAGGTTCTCGGCCGTGAAGCAACCTTGCAGCCAGTTTTCCATCAGCGCGGTCAGGCTGGCGTCATGGATGCGCAGCAGGCTGGCCAGGCGTGGCAGGCCAGCAGCGGCCACAGGCGCGCCGGCTGGTGGCGGGCTGTAGAAGGCCAGCTTGGCCGGTGGCGCCTCGGTGCCGTTGTGGCCCAGGAAGCCGCGCACCATCTCCAGGCGCGACACTTCCAGTGCGCCCATGCGTTCGCGCAAGGCGGCTTCCAAGGCGTTTTCCCAGCCCTGCTGTATGTGCAGGCGTGTCCACAGGCCTTGCAAGCCGTCCAGGCCTTGCTTGGCCAGCCAGGGCTGCAGCTTGCCATCGGTGCGCACTTTTTCTTGCAGCGCCTTCAGCGCTTCCATACGCGCCGAGAAGTCGGTTTGTTTGCTCGACTCGGCATTCACCGTTTGCTGGGCCGTGCGGCGCGCGTCGTCCAACTGCGGCACACTTTCCTGCAGGTCTTGCAGGCGTGCATCGGCCTCGGCGGCCGCCTCTTGCGCGGCGGCCAATTGTTCCTGCAGGTCTTGCAGGCGCGCCTCATCCGGCGCGGCCAGGGCTTTCTGGTCGGCGCTCAGGCGGTCGCGGCGCTGGTTGAGCTGGCGCGACTGTTCTTCAATGCTGCGCTGGTCGGCCGCCAGCACCTGGATTTGCTGCTGTACCTGGTTGACCTGGGTGCGTTGTTCGTTGGCCTCGTTTTGCGCGCGGCGTTGCGTATCTTCGAGGTCAGGCAATTGCGCGGCCTGCTCTTCCACCTGCGCGGCCAGCAGTTCGGCCTGCTCTTCGGCGTGTACGCCTTGGGCTTCGAGGTTTTCCACCTCGGCCGTGGCGTCGTCGCGGCGCTGCGCCCACTGCGCAATCTGTTCTTTCAGCGTGACCAGGCGCTGCTCGACACGCTGGCGCCCTTCGACCACAAAGCGAATCTCACCCTCCAGCCGGCCGACTTCGGCGCTGGCCTCGTAGAGCTTGCCCTGGAACTGGTTGACCTCGTCGCCAGCGGCGTAGTGCGCCTGGCGCACGGCCTCCAGCTCGGCCTCCACATGGCGCAGGTCGGCCACGCGTGATTCGAGGTCGTTCACGGCCTGCAGGCCGTCGGTCTGTATCTTCGCCTTGTCGCCCTCACTCTCGGTCTTCTTCAAGTACCACAGCTGGTGCTGCTTGAGCGAGGCGCTGGCATGTAATTGGTTGTAGCGGTTGGCGACTTCGGCCTGCTTTTCCAGGCGTTCGAGGTTGGCATTCAGCTCGCGCAGGATGTCTTCAACACGCGTCAGGTTTTCGCGTGTGTCGCCCAGCCGGTTTTCGGTTTCGCGACGGCGTTCCTTGTATTTGGAAACACCTGCGGCCTCTTCCAGGAACAGCCGAAGCTCTTCGGGCCGCGACTCGATGATGCGGCTGATGGTGCCCTGGCCGATGATGGCGTAGGCGCGCGGGCCCAGGCCGGTGCCGAGAAACACGTCCTGCACGTCGCGCCGGCGCACCGGCTGGTTGTTGATGTAGTAGCTGCTGGTGCCATCACGCGTCAGCACGCGTTTGACGGCGATTTCGGTGAACTGGCTCCACTGGCCACCGGCGCGGTGGTCGGCGTTGTCGAACACCAATTCCACGCTGGAACGGCTGGCCGGCTTGCGCGTGTTGGTGCCGTTGAAGATCACGTCTTGCATGGACTCACCACGCAGCTCGGAAGCCTTGCTCTCACCCAGCACCCAGCGCACCGCATCCATGATGTTGGATTTGCCGCAGCCGTTCGGCCCCACCACCCCTACCAGTTGGCCTGGCAGATGAAAGGTCGTGGGCTCGGCAAAGGATTTGAAGCCAGATAACTTGATCGAACTAAGACGCACCGCACACCCTGTGTTGTAGAACCCGCAGTTTTACTATGCAACGCACAGTTCAGCCGCTAAGCCCTTGTTTTGTAACGAACTTTTTACATTGTGTGGGCACCGCTTGCGGCGGCGCACAAGCGGGCGAGTTTAACCGAGGGCTTGGCACTAAATCACGCTTGCTTTGGGCTGCCTCAAGCGGCGGGTTTGCGACGTTTTCAATAGCTGCCTGCGCTGATAAAAAAAGCGCAAACGGCTTATTTGGCTTAAACGCCTAGCGTTGGCCTATACGCGCACCGATGAACAAGTCCTTGTACTCGCGCGGCTGCGAACGCCAGTATTGCGGCGGCGCCTGCACCTGCGCGCCGAGCTCGGCCGCCACCTGCCAGGGCCAGCGCGGGTTGAACAACACGGCACGCGCCACACCCACCATGTCGGCCTGGCCGTTGGCCACGATGGCCTCGGCGTGCTGGGCTTCGGTGATCAGCCCGACCGCAATGGTGGGCATGCCGCAGTCTTGTTTGATGCGCTCGGCAAACGCCACCTGGTAGCCCGGCGACAACGGAATTTTTTGCTGCGACGACACACCGCCGCTGGACACGTGGATGAAGTCGCAGCCACGCGCCTTGAGCGCCTGGCCGAAGACCACACTTTGTTCCACGTCCCAGCCGCCATCCACCCAATCGCTGGCCGAAAGGCGCAGGCCCACAGCCATGGTTGCTGGCACGGCCGCGCGCACCGCGTCAAACACTTCCAGCGGGAAACGCATGCGGTTCTCCAAACTGCCGCCGTAGGCATCGGTGCGCTGGTTGGAGATCGGCGACAAGAACTGGTGCAGCAGATAACCATGCGCGCCGTGCAGCTCAATGGCGTCTATGCCCAGCGCGTGTGCGCGGCGCGCGGCCTGCACAAACGCGGCTTTGACACGAGCCAGACCAGCTTCATCCAACGCCAGCGGCGGTACTTCGCTGGCATTGTGTGGCACGGCCGACGGCGCCACCGTGTCCCAGCCGCGTGGCTGGCCCGGCGGCACCTGCTGGCCGCCGGCCCACGGCACTTCGCTAGACGCCTTGCGGCCGGCGTGGGCCAACTGCACGGCGATGGGAATCGGCGCGAAGCGGCGAATGCCCGCCAACACCTTGGCCAAGGCCTCCTGGTTGGCGTCGCTGTAAAGCCCCAAGTCATCGGCCGTGATGCGGCCAATGGCTTCCACCGCCGTGGCCTCGATGATCAGCAAGCCGGCGCCCGAAGCCGCCAGTTGGCCCAGGTGCATCATGTGCCAGTCGGTGGCATTGCCATCGTCCGCGCTGTATTGGCACATCGGGGCGATGACGATGCGGTTGGCCAGGGTCAGCGGGCCGATGGACGTGGGGGAGAACAATGCACTCATAGGATTGGATCACTCTGCAAGAAGGAAGCGCAGGTTATAGCAGCGCCGCATAAAGTCTGCCCGGCGCGGGCCGTATTCCAATACGCTTGCAGTAGCATGCGAGCGACGCGGCAAAACCTACGCAAATCCTCCGCCCTCACAACAAAAACACCATGGCAAATGCACTTCTGGCGCTGACCGGTTTTCTGATCATGTACGGGTCGCTCTACCCGTTCAACTTCACGGCAGCGCCGCCCGATGTGTGGCAGCAGGCACTGACCGACCTGAAGCTGTTCACCGGGCGGGGCGACGTGCTGGGCAACGTAGGCTTGTTTGTGCCCTGGGGCATTGCCGGCATCGCCGTGTGGGCACCGCGCAGCAGCCACCAAAAGGCATTGGTCAAAACCCTGGTGTGGGGTTTTGTGGTGGCGGTGGTGGCACAGATTGGCCAGGCCTGGGTACCGTCGCGCGACCCGGCGGTGGGCGACGTACTGTGGAACATGGTGGGTTGTGTGACCGGCGTGGCCATCAGCGTGCCGGTGCTGCGGCGTCTCTCGGCCGGCCAATTGTCGACCGAGCGCATGGTGGCCGCCGCACTGCTGGCAGCCTGGGTGGTTGGTGAATGGCTGCCCCTGGTGCCCAGCCTGGACTTGCAACTGCTGAAAGACAAGCTCAAGGAACTCATCAGCCCCAGCGATTTCAGCCTGCGTGAACTAGTGCTGCGTGCCGCGCTGGCCTTGCTGGTGGGCCAACTGCTGACGGAACTGCAGTTCTTCAAAAGCCGTGCGCAAGGCATTCTGGGCCTGGCGCTGCTCTGCGGGGCGGTGATGGCGGGCAAGTTCTTCATCCAGGGCAGCCATGTGGAATTTGCCAGCATGCTGGGTCTGGCCGTGGGTGTGGTGGGCTGGGCGGTGTTGTCCGGCATGCCAGAGCGGCAGCGGCGGCAAGCCGTGTCGATCGCGCTGTTTCTGGCGTATTCGATTGCCTCGCTCGCCCCGTTCACGCTGGCCCAGGTGCCCGGCGACATGCGCTGGATTCCGTTCGCGGCCATGCTGGAGGGCTCCATGCTCGCCAACGTGGGCGCGCTGGTCGCCAACCTGGTGTTGTTTGGCGGCATGCTGCACATGGCGCAACTCGGCGGCTCCAAGCCTATGACCATCAGCGTGCTGCTGGCGGTGTGGGTGCTGGTGATGGAGTCGGCGCAGATCTTCATCTCGACACGCACGGCCGATATCACCGAGGTGCTGCTGGTGCTGGCCTTGGGCCAGGTGTTGGCCCTGGTGCCCATCAAGCGCAAGGAAACCGCTGCGGCAGTTCGGCACAGCGGGCACCGTGCACACGGCGGGCCGCGCGAAGCCACGGCTCAGCGCGACGCGCGCACCGCCACGACGGCTTCGGCACCGGCCAGCGCCTCGGCACCCCTGAGCGCCCCCTCCGCCACCTCCTCGTGGCGCAAAAGCCTCATCGCCACCGCCGTGCTGGTGGCGCTCATCGTGCTGGCCATGTCGGCGGTGTTGCGCCTGCCGGGCATTCCTTACAACGTGGTGGACATGTTCCGCGCCGATGCCAGCCCGCTGGCCATAGCCTGTTTTGCACTGGCCGTGGTGTCGATTGGTGCGGGTCCGGTATGGCTGGCCCGCTGGTTGCGCCGCGCACGCCACCCGGCGCTGCTGTTCCCGTTTGCCGCCTTGGCGGTGTGCCTGGTCACGCTGACGTTTTTGTGGTCGGGTGTCACCACCGAAAGCATTGAAGACATTGCCGGCTCGGCCAACATCAACTGGTTTGTCATCAACAAAGACATCTGGGGCGAGACCATGCGCAAAGTGTTCATCACCCTGGACGCGCCCGGCAGCATCAGCTTCCTGGAGTACTGCGTGCGCTTCTCGGCGCTGTACGCACCGCTGCCGATCTTCCTGGCGCTGATGATGGTGCTGCGCCCGCCGCGCCACAAAAAGGGCCTGCCCGTGGGCCGTCAGCTGGCGATTGTGCTGGCGGCCGGCCTGACGCTGTGGCTGTGCAAGGGCATTGCGTTTGACTGGAGTTCCACCGACAACCTGAACGAACTGATTGAACCCGACGGCGAAATGGGCTGGGGCGGTGGTGGTTATCTGTACCTGCTGGTGGCCTTGATGTGTGGCAACGCCGTGGCCTTGGGCTCCATGGGTGAGCTGCGCTGGGGTCAACGCATGGCAGCAGTGTTCACGCTGGTGCTGTCGGTGCCGCTGAGCTGGTGGCTGTTGACCCACGGCTTGAATGACCAGATTGAAAAATACGGCGCCGTGTTCTCCGGCCCGCAATTCCTGCTCGGGCCCGACCGCACCCACCCGTTGAGCACACCCGAGTTGCTGATGCGCTGGGTCGGCTTGTTTCTGGCCGGCATTGGCGCCATGGCCGCGGGCGTGTGGATCGGCCTGCAAAGCCCTAGGCCTAAGCTGCGGCAACGTATGCCAAGCGCCCCGGTCACACGCGCCTAGTTTTGCCCAACGCAGCCACCAGCCAGGCCATGCCCAAGGCCAACAGCACCGAGGTGATCTCGGCCGTGCGCGCAGGCTGGTAGCGCTGGCTCCATTCAGCGCCAAATGCAAGCAGCGCCACGGCCACAGCGGCCACGGGCAGCCCCAAACCCCGGCGCACAGCCCCCCAGATCAAGCTGCCAAAGCACAACGACTCGAGCGCCACCGTGGTGATCACCGATTCGATGTTGCTCGACAAGGACGACGCAAACGGCAGCCACAGCATGGCCTTGGGCGGGCCTGGCCACTGAAACGGCCACAAGGCATGGACGCCATAAGTGATCAGCGCCACACCAAACAGCAGCCAGGTCCTGAGCCCGTCATGTGCTTGCGCCATCAGCCACCACAGCCCAACACCGGCCAGAATGCCGAGCACCACGGCCAGCCCCGGGTTCTGATGCCAGACCACAAACTTGCCCAGCAGCATCAACAGACCAGCCGCCACACCCGCACGGCCCACAGCCGCGCGGCTCGCCCCCACGGAATGCAGCCACTCGGCCAACGCCGCCAAGCCCATCACCGTCATGCCCAGATGCAACCACAGGCGGCGCGGCTCCCACCAGGGCTGGTGCAGCAGGCCCAGCAGCTTGTGCAGCCATGCACCGGGGTTGAGCGACGGCACTAGCGGAAACAGCTCGGCCACCAGCCACAACACCAGCAGCGCCATGACAAAGTAGTTGCCCTGGCGCAAGCCGGGGCGGCGCTCTGCGGCCCGTGTGTACATCTGCGCCATCACGGCGCCGAAACCCCAGCCGAGCACATGCCCCAGCATATTGAACAACACGTCCGACAGCGCCGGCGTGCGTGGCAAAAACTTCTGCAGCCACTGCAAGCCGGCCGCAACCACCAGGGCGATACAAAACCACACGACGAACCGCGCCGCGCTGCGCACACCACGTGCGGCCAGCAAACACCCAAGCGGGAAAAACAACGCCACGTTTTCCAGCACGTCACTGAGGTCGGACGTGCCGTTGAACAGAAACGCCTGCGGATGTGCAAAGTTCCATTCGAGCGGAAACAACGAGCCGTAGACGATGAGCAGCAGCACCAGCCCGACGGCGATGCGGTAGTGGCTCACGCTCGTGGTGTTCGGCGTCGTGTCAGCCGTGGCAGCAGACATGGCGGCGGGACGTGCAGTCATTTCCTGTCCTTGATGTTGTGTGGCCCGAGCAGCAAATCGCGCTGCCCTTCGGCACAGCCCTTGATAAACGCCCACGCCGCCTGCATACGCGCCAGGTGTTTGATCTCCACCGGCATCGACATCCAGAAGGTGCGCGTCATCAGCCGTTCGGGCAACACCGGGCGCAGGCTGGCATCCTGGTGCCCAATGAAGCGCGGCAACACCCCAATGCCGGCACCGGCCGCAATCGCCTGGTGCTGCGCCAATATGCTGGTGCTGCGCAGGCCCACGCGCTCGGGGCGGCACAACTCGTCCAGGTAATGCAGCTCCTGGCTGAACAACAGGTCGTCCACGTAGCCAACAAACATGTGCTGGTCCAGATCTTCGCGGCTTTGGATAGGCGGGTGTGCGTCTAGGTATTTGGCCGAGCCATACAAGCCCAGCACGTAGTCGGTGAGCTTCAGCACCACGAACGGGCCGCGTTTCGGCCGCTCCAGCGTGATCACGATGTCGGCCTCGCGGCGCGAGAGGTTGACCACACGTGGCACGGCCAGCAAATCCACCACCAGGCGCGGGTGCTGCGCCACCAGTTGGCCGAGTTGCGGCGCCAGCATATTGGTGCCATAACCTTCGGTGCAGCCTACACGCACCACACCGGCCAGGTCGCCCGCCGGGTCCAGCACTTCGCGCTGCACGGCGATGGAAGCCGTCTCCATGTTCTCGGCGTGCCGCAGCAGTTTGCGGCCGACCTCGGTCAGCGTGTAACCAGCGGGCATGCGGTCAAACAAAGGGGCGCCGATGGCGGCTTCCAGCGCCTGGATGCGGCGCGACACGGTCGTGTGGTCCACCTCCAGACGGCGCGCCGCCACCACCAGGCGGCCGGTGCGTGAAAGCTCCAGAAAGAAGCGCAAGTCGTCCCAGTTCACGGTTGCCTCCCAGTCATTTTTGCAGCGTGATTGCGCCCGTATCGCTGTGCAAATTTGCAGATATCAATCGTAATTTTGAAGCTTGTAAGGGCGTGTTTGCAATGTTAGCATCGTCCGAGAAGGTGCTTTAGACACCGCAAACTTGCCCAAATGGACCGATCACGGAGACAAACATGACCACCCCAACCACCATCAAAATCCCCACCGTCAAACTGCTGATCAACGGCGAGTTTGTGGAGTCCAAGACCACGGTGTGGCGCGACGTCGTCAACCCCGCCACACAAGAGGTGCTGGCCCGTGTGCCGTTTGCGACAGCGGACGAAGTTAATGCCGCCGTGGCCTCGGCCAAGACCGCGTTCAAGACCTGGCGCAAAACCGCCATCGGTGCCCGCGCACGCATCTTCCTCAAGTACCAGCAACTCATCCGCGAAAACATGGGCGCGCTGGCCGCCATCCTCACGGCCGAGCAAGGCAAGACCCTGCCCGATGCCGAAGGTGATGTGTTCCGTGGCCTGGAGGTGGTAGAGCACGCGGCCAACATCGGCAACCTGCAGTTGGGCGAACTGGCCAACAACGTCGCCGGTGGTGTGGACACCTTCACCCTGCTGCAGCCGCTGGGCGTTTGCGCGGGCATCACACCGTTCAACTTCCCGGCCATGATCCCGCTGTGGATGTTCCCCATGGCGATTGCCACCGGCAACACCTTTGTGCTCAAGCCGTCCGAGCAAGACCCCATGGTCACCATGCGGCTGTGTGAACTGGCGCTGGAGGCCGGCATTCCGCCCGGCGTGCTCAACGTCATCCACGGCGGCGAGGATGTGGTCAACGCCATTTGCGACCACGCCGACATCAAGGCTGTGTCCTTCGTGGGCTCGACCAAGGTCGGCACCCACGTCTACAACCGCGCCACACTGGCCGGCAAACGTGCGCAATGCATGATGGGCGCGAAGAACCACGCCATCGTGATGCCCGATGCGAACAAGGAGCAAACCCTCAACGCCATTGCCGGTGCGGCCTTTGGTGCGGCCGGCCAGCGCTGCATGGCACTGTCGGTGGTGGTGCTGGTGGGCGAAGCCCAGCAATGGGTGCCCGAACTCGTGGCCAAGGCCAAGACGCTGAAGATCGGTGCCGGCACCGAAAAAGGGGTGGACGTGGGCCCGCTGGTGTCGTGCGCCGCATATGACCGTGTCAACGGCTTGATCGCCCGAGGCGAGGCCGATGGCGCCAAGCTGGAGCTCGATGGCCGCAAGCCCACGGTGCCCGGCTTCGAGAAAGGCAACTTCGTAGGCCCAACCATCTTCTCGGGTGTGAAACCCGGCATGACGATTTACGACCAGGAAGTCTTCGGCCCGGTGTTATGCCTGGCCGCCGCCGACAACATCGACGACGCGATTGAACTCATCAACAGCAACGTCAACGGCAACGGCACCGCCATCTTCACGCAAAGCGGTGCGGCAGCACGCCGCTTCCAGGAAGACATAGACGTGGGCCAGGTGGGCATCAACGTGCCGATTCCTGTGCCAGTGCCATTGTTCTCGTTCAGCGGCTCGCGCGGCTCCAAGCTGGGCGACCTGGGCCCGTATGGCAAACAGGTGATCCTGTTCTACACCCAAACCAAAACCATCACGCAGCGCTGGTTTGACGACAGCACCGTCTCCCATGGCGTCAACACCACCATCAGCCTGAAGTGAACACTTGAACACCCCCAGTCTTCGCGCACTGCGTGTCGCTTCGCCAACCCCCTTGCAGGGGGCGACACCCACGGCCCGGCAAAGCCGGTTCCATGGTGTCTGCGCGCGAAGACAGTAAAACCGACAACGATTGCCCTATTCATGGACTTTGAAACGTCTGAAGAACAAAGCGCGTTTGCGCAAACCGCGCGCGCCTTTGCCCGAGCTGAGTTTGCGCCCCACGCGGCGCAGTGGGATCGCGAGGCCATCTTTCCCAAGGAGGCCATCACCAAGGCCGGTGCCCTGGGCTTTTGCGGCCTGTACGCGCCCGAGCGCATCGGCGGCCTGGCCCTGCCCCGGCTGGATGCCACACTGGTGTTCGAAGAACTGGCGGCGGTCGACCCCTCGACCACGGCCTTCATCACCATCCACAACATGGCCACCTGGATGTTAGGCACCTGGGGCACGGACGCCGTGTGCCAGCGTTGGGGCGAAGCGCTGACCAGCGGCGCACAGCTGGCCTCGTATTGCCTCACAGAGCCGGGCGCGGGCTCGGATGCCGCCGCGCTGAAAACCCGAGCCGAGCGCCAGGGCGACGGCTACGTGATCAACGGTGGCAAGGCCTTCATTTCGGGCGCGGGCAGCACCGACGTGCTGGTGCTGATGGCACGCACCGGCGGCCCGGGCGCCGCAGGCATCTCGGCCTTTGCGGTGCCGGCCGATACACCGGGCATCAGCTACGGCAAGAAGGAACACAAGATGGGCTGGAACAGCCAGCCCACACGCACCATCAGTTTTGACAACGTGCACATCCCCGCCGACCACCTGCTAGGCGCCGAGGGTGAAGGTTTTCGCATCGCCATGAAGGGGCTGGACGGCGGGCGCATCAACATCGCCACCTGCTCGGTCGGCGCGGCCCAAGGCGCGTTGGATGCCGCACGCGGCTACCTGCACGAGCGCCAGCAGTTTGGCAAACCCCTGGCAAGCTTTCAGGCACTGCAATTCAAGCTGGCCGACATGGCCACCGAACTGGTGGCCGCCCGCCAGATGGTGCGCCTGGCCGCGAGCAAACTCGACGCCGCGCACGTCGACGCCAGCACCTATTGCGCCATGGCCAAACGTTTTGCCACGGACGCCGGCTTCAACGTCTGCAACGAAGCGCTGCAGTTGCATGGCGGCTATGGCTACCTCAACGAATTTCCGCTGGAGCGCCTGCTGCGCGACGCGCGTGTGCACCAGATCCTCGAAGGCACAAACGAGATCATGCGGGTGATCGTGGCGCGGCGGCTGCTGGATGTGAACACACACGACATCCCACGGTGAAACCGGACGCGCTGCACGCTTATCATCAAATCAAGCTGCAGCGCTGATTCACTGTGCATCAGCAGCTCGAAACCTCCATAGCCATCTACATTTCTCTATGACCCTAGCTTCATCCTCATCCGACGACGTGATCCTGTTCGATGAAATCGCCACCGCTGGTGGCCAAAGTTTTGGCGTGGCCACACTCAACGTGCCCGCCGCGCTCAACGCACTGTCACTGCGCATGGTGGAGCTGCTCACGCCGCAACTGCAGCAATGGGCTGCTGACGCCAACATCGCTGGTGTCATCCTGCAGGCCAGCGGCGAAAAAGCCTTTTGCGCGGGCGGCGACATTCGTGGCCTGTACGACACCATTCGCGAACACGGCAGTGCGCCCAACCCCTACGCGCAAAACTTCTTCGCCACCGAATACGTGCTCGACCACCTGATACACAACTACCCCAAGCCCTTTCTGTGCTGGGGCCATGGCATTGTGATGGGCGGTGGTGTGGGCCTGTTGGCGGGCGCGTCGCACCGCGTGGTCACGCCCACGAGCCGCATCGCCATGCCCGAGATCAACATCGGCCTGTACCCCGACGTGGGCGGCAGTTGGTTTCTGCGCCGCATGCCGGGACGCGTGGGCCTGTTCCTGGCGCTCACCGCCGCGCCGCTGAACGCGGCCGACACCTTGTTCTGCGGCCTGGCCGATGTGTGTATAGACCAGGCGCGCAAGGCCGAGGTGCTGCAAGCCATCAGCAACACCAGCTGGAGCACAGACGCCCAAGCCAACCGCGCCACACTCTCGCGCCTGCTCGACGGTTTTGTCGTGAGCGCCTTGCCCGCCTCTTTGGTGCGCGAACACTTTGACAGCGTCAACCAACTCATGGCCGGTGAAGAGCTGGCCGTGATCGACCAACGCCTGCGCAGCTTGCAAAGTGATGTGCCGTGGCTGACCACCGCTGCCACCACCTACACCAAGGGTTCGCCCACCAGCGCTGCCATCTCGTTTGCGCTGTGGCAACGTGTGCCACGCATGTCGCTGGCCGAGGTGTTCCGCGTCGAATACAACGTGTCGCTGGCCTGCTGCGCCCACCCCGATTTCCCTGAAGGCACACGCGCCCTGCTGGTCGACAAGGACCGCAACCCACGCTGGCAGCCAGCTACGTTGGCCGAGGTCACGCCGGCCATCATAGAAGACCACTTCATCGACCGCTTTGAGGGCACACACCCGCTGGCCGATCTGACTTAAAAACAAAATCAACCGGAGACCAACATGCAAAACAAGATCACCACCGTCGCCTTCATAGGCCTGGGCAATATGGGCGGCCCCATGGCCATCAACCTGCACAAGGCCGGCTACGCCGTGCGCGCATTCGACCTGTCGCCCGATGCCTGCGACAAGGTCAAGTCCGCAGGTGTGCCGGTCTCGGCCACCGCGCTGGATGCGGCACTTGGTGCCTCGGTGGTGATCAGCATGTTGCCCGCCAGCCAGCACGTGGAAGCGCTGTACCTGGGCCGCGCAGGTGAAGAGGGTTTGCTGGAAAAATTGTCGTCCGGCACCTTGGTGATTGACTCCAGCACCATCTCGGCCAGCAGTGCCATCAAGGTGGCGCAGGTGGCGGCCACACGCGGCGTGCAGGTGATAGACGCGCCGGTTTCCGGCGGCACCGGCGGCGCCATCGCCGGCAGCTTGACCTTCATGGTCGGTGCTGCCGCAGCCGACCTGGAGCGCGCCCGCCCGCTGCTTGAAAAGATGGGCCAGAACATCTTCCACGCGGGCGCTGTGGGCGCGGGCCAGACCGCCAAGATCTGCAACAACATGCTGCTGGGCATCTTGATGATAGGCACCTCCGAAGCCCTGGCCCTGGGCGCCGCTAACGGCCTGGACCCCAAAGTGCTGTCCGAGATCATGCGCCGCAGCTCGGGCGGCAACTGGGCGCTGGAAAAATACAACCCCATGCCCGGCGTGATGGAAACCGCACCCGCCTCCAAGGGCTACGCCGGTGGCTTTGGCACCGATTTGATGTTGAAGGATTTGGGCCTGGCGCAAGAAAACGCCACCACCGTGCGCGCTGCCACACCACTCGGCGGCCTGGCGCGCAGCCTCTACGCCGCGCACAGCCTGGCGGGCCATGGGGCCCTGGACTTTTCCAGCGTGATCAAACTGGTGCAGCGCAAGGGGTGAGGTGAGCGACTCACTGGAGCGCGACCGTCGCTTTCACGCGACGAAAGTTATCTGCACCTCGAATATTTGGCGTCCTCACATCTCGAGTTCGTGGGGACACCGCTATAGTTAATATTTGTAACAAAAATCTAACGCAATCATAACGCCAAAAATTTTACAAGGCGTTTTAATGTTCCTGTTAAGGAGATCGCGTTGATTTATTAAAAACTATAGCAACGTTGACATTAATGAATCAATCAAATATCAATGATACAGCGGGCTCCTCGGGCGATATGGCAGTTGTAGGAGAGGGAACCCCGAATAGAACTCCTGTAAGTATTCAAGTACTTCAAAACATATATCATGAACTAACAGGAAAATCAGAAGAAGTTTCAAAAACATATGATGAATCTTTTCATGTCGTTTTCAATGATTTCAAGCAGCTAAATCTGCGAATTGGGCAGATTTGTGAGCAATATAACATTTGCTCTTCCAACTGCTCCGTTAGTGTTTTCTACATAAACGACACTAAAGACACATTTAGTTCCTTCGAGCGATTTGAAGCATTCAATACCGGATCAACCAGTTCGGTTGAAAGTGTTTTAGTAACGTATAATTTTTTACTAATTCTCCCCAAACTTGCCCAACCACAAAGCTATACCATTAGCGTAAGAATTGCCTCACCCGTGGCGATACAAAGAAAGATGAGCAATATTGATATGCCCAAAATCTTTCGGCTAATGGGAGGTGCCCGAACTGCTGTTGTTAGTATTAAATATGTGGATTACGCGGTCGCACGAACCCTTCTCAACACAATCGATGAATGGTTTAACGCACTTCCTCAGGCGAGAAGTAACGCGGCATGGAGATTTATTCGCTCGCATACTGACTGGACTCCCCTCATAACAAGATATTTAGCTGGTGCCGGGGTATTGGCTTTAATGATCTTTCTTGCTCCATATTATTTAAACTCCGAAGCATCTTTACTTCAACTTGCCCATTTCTTATTAATTTCTGGAGCATGCATTTTTGCTGCTTATAAAATTGCAGATCATCTAGGCACAGCGGCAGAAGATTCAATTGATGATTGGCTTGATTTAGCCTATATTTGCATAACTGATGGTGACAAAAAAGAGGTGGCATTAGCCAAATCTCGGAATCAAGGAGCTATAGTCTGGGGAATATTAAAATTGGCTGGCGGACTATGTGTATCCATTGCAGCCAAGTTAATTGCATTTCGCATTACAAATATCCCCTAGGATACCCTCCAATTACAAACGAAAGTTTATATAAATTCCCATAAAAACTTTAAAACGTAATTTGACGGTATGTGCTTTGATCTCGCTTTTCGAATACATGGTTAAGTGCTGCTTTTTTTTAAGCTGTTTTCCTGAACTCACGACCATTCGTTCACTTATTCGACGCGCCCTCATCAGCGCCGTTTTGATGACCTGCTTTGCCGCGCAAGCCGCCACCACGGACGAGCTGCTGCGCATGACGGAGCAGCTCGACCAGATGGACAAGCTGGACTTCGACCAGGCCATAGACCGGGCGAATAGGTGCACCCAGGCCAGAGACTTCGCCTGCACCGAGGCGCAGTTGGCAGCCGCGCGCAAGCTGGCCACGGGTTCGGCGACGAAGGCTAGCTTGGCCAAGGCCGAGAGCCGCTTGGTGGCCGAGAAAGAAGCGCTGGAAGCCGAGCGCGTGGCGCTGGCCAAACGCCAACGCGAGCTGGAGGAAGAGGAGCGCCGCCTGAAGCTTGCCGAAGAACGTGCGGCGCGTCAGGCTGCGGCCCAGGCCGAAGAAGACTCGGGCATGAGCACGGCGCAGGGCATGGCCTTGTTTGGCACCTTGCTTGGCCAGGCTTACCAGAACCAGGCGGCCGCGCGCCTGGCCGAGGCGGCGAACGCCAGGCGCATTCAGCAGCAGCTTTATGCAAGCCAAGCCGACGTGGCACGGAATCAGCAGCGTTTTGCCGAGGAGCGTGCGCGGCTCGAAGCGCAGCGGGCAAACCTGCAGCGGCCTCAGCCACAGGGCTCAGCCACACAAACACAGCCACAGACGCGCACCCAGGCACAAGTGCCGTCGACCGCAGCGCAGGCCACACCATCTACCCCATCCACCCCATTGCTGGCGCAAAACAATGCGCGGCAGGCGCAGCTTCAGCGCGAACTGGATGCAGCAGCAGCCCAACGTGCCCAGGCAAGCCAAGCCGCACAAACCGCCCAGGCCACGGCCCAGCGCTTGCAGGCCGATGCGCGTACCGCAGCACCAACGCAGCTCGCATCGAACACCAACACGATGCCAAACACCACGCCCGCCAACACGGCCGGCCAAGACAGCCGCATCAAACTCTACGGCACCATGTACGTGGTGCACTACGCCGCGCTCAAACACAGCCGCAGCGACAAGAACAACATCACCCTGGTGGAGCAGATCACACCCGTGCAGTGGACCTTTGATGTTCCCCGGGTGTCACCCCTGCAGCAGCCCAGCGGCCATACAGACGCCGTGCCCTACCAGGTGAGCGACCTGCTGCTGAAACAGATGCGGCCCAAGTTCTTCGACTACCTGCGCGGCAAATACACCATTTGTATAGAAGGCGGCAACCCACCGGATGGCTGCCACGGCTGGAGCGTGTACCACCAGATTGGCAACAGCGCCGCCGAGGTACAGGGCAAACTGAACACAAGCTTGCGCAGCTTCTCGGCGCCCATCACCAACGACAGCGGGCTGGACTACCCGGACAGCGTCGCTTACCGCGAATAAAGCGAAAAAGCGGCCAGGACTCTTAAGAAAAACAGGCTGCCAGCGCTTAAAAGCAAAGCGATGGCAGCTACTGTTTTGATAGTTCTCCCCTAGGCCACCGGCTGTATCGGGATATAGAACTCGCCACCGGCCTTGCGGAACTCGGCCGATTTATCGGCCAAGCCCTGGGCCAGCGCGGCGTCTTCGCTCACACCCTTTTGCGCGGCGTAGTCGCGCACGTCCTGGGTGATCTTCATCGAGCAGAACTTGGGGCCACACATGGAGCAGAAGTGCGCCTCTTTGCTCGAATCCTTGGGCAAGGTTTCGTCGTGGAAGTCGCGCGCGGTGTCGGGGTCCAAGCTCAGGTTGAACTGGTCGCTCCAGCGGAATTCGAAGCGGGCCTTGCTCAGCGCGTCGTCGCGCGCACGCGAGCCCGGGTGGCCCTTGGCCACGTCGGCCGCGTGTGCGGCAATCTTGTAGGCAATGATGCCGGCCTTGACGTCGTCGCGATCCGGCAGGCCTAGGTGTTCCTTGGGCGTGACGTAACACAGCATGGCCGTGCCAAACCAGCCAATCATGGCCGCGCCTATGGCGCTGGCAATATGGTCGTAGCCGGGGGCGATGTCTATGGTCAGCGGGCCCAGGGTATAGAACGGCGCCTCGTGGCAGTGCTTCAACTGCTCGGTCATGTTGGCCTGCACCATGTGCATGGGCACATGGCCCGGGCCTTCAATCATGGTCTGCACGTCGTGTTTCCAGGCCACCTGGGTCAACTCGCCCAAGGTGCGCAGTTCGGCGAACTGGGCTTCATCGTTGGCGTCGGCGCCCGAGCCGGGACGCAGGCCGTCGCCCAGCGAGAAGCTCACGTCGTACTGCTTCATGATGTCGCAGATGTCTTCGAAGTGGGTGTAGATGAAGCTCTCTTTGTGGTGCGTGATACACCACTTGGCCATGATGGATCCGCCGCGCGAAACGATGCCGGTACGCCGGCCCGCCGTGAGGTGGATGTAGGCCAGACGCACGCCGGCATGGATGGTGAAGTAGTCCACGCCCTGCTCGGCCTGCTCGATGAGTGTGTCGCGGAAGATCTCCCAGGTCAGGTCTTCGGCCACGCCACCGACCTTCTCCAGCGCCTGGTAAATCGGCACGGTGCCGATAGGCACAGGACTGTTGCGCACGATCCAGTCGCGTGTGGTGTGGATGTTGCGGCCGGTGGACAGGTCCATCACGTTGTCGGCGCCCCAGCGTATCGCCCACACCAGTTTTTCCACCTCTTCGTCAATGCTAGACGTGACCGCCGAGTTGCCGATGTTGGCGTTGATCTTCACCAGGAAGTTGCGGCCAATGGCCATGGGTTCCACTTCAGGGTGGTTGATGTTGGCCGGAATGATGGCGCGGCCACGGGCCACTTCGTCACGCACGAATTCGGGCGTGATGAGCGCCGGAATCTGCGCGCCCATGGGGTTGCCGCGCAGGCGTTGTTCGCGCTCGGCGTCGCTCAGGTATTCGGCCATCCATTCACGCCGGCCGTTCTCGCGTATGGCCACGTATTCCATCTCGGGCGTGATGATGCCGCGCCGCGCGTAATGCATTTGGGTCACGTTTTGGCCAGACTTGGCGCGGCGCGGTGTGCGCTGCAGGCCTGCGGCTTCACGGCGCAGTTCCAGCAGGCGGGTGTGCTGTTCGTCGCGTGTGCCGTCGTCCAGCGCTTGCGGGGCGCGGCCGGTGTAGGCCTCGGAATCGCCACGCGCCTCTATCCAGGGTGCGCGCAAGGCCGCCAGGCCGTGGCGCACGTCGATTTGTGCACTCGCATCGGTGTAGGGGCCAGAGGTGTCATAAACCGACACACGCTCGCCATTGCTGAGCGCGATCTCGCGCATGGGCACGCGCAATTGCGGATGCAGCACACCCGAGGCGTATGTCTTGGCGGAGGCGGGAAACGGTGCGCGGGTCAGTGCCAGGCGTTCGGCAAAGTCGGCGAGAGCAAGTCTATCGGGAGCATTCATCTGGAGCCTTTCAAAGTACGTGGGTACAAAAAGCTCCGGTCAGTGCCGCCGTCAAATGTGTGCGTGCACGGATTGCTCCACACACGGACTTTTTCTGACATTGCGCTCTTCTTCCGCCGGTACTAACCGGTTCAAGTTCATCGGGTTCGATTTGCATCGTCTCAGCACATGGTGCACCCCGGAGCGAGCGCGAGTATACGCGCTGCAGCACGCCGCCCTGGTCCGAATTCTTTTCTTCCTGGATCACACACATCCCTATATACTGTGTATATAAACAGTATTTTCAAGAGCATCACATGCCCCGCGCCGCCCTGCCCACCCTCGACCACCTCTGGCGCGCCAGCGAACTGGGTGTTGCACCCAGCATCGTGCAGCCCACGGGGCACGCCGTACTGGACGCCGAATTACCCGGTGGCGGCTGGCCCGCAGGGCAGATCAGCGAAGTGCTGCAGGCCCAGCCCGGCCTGCACGAATGGCGCTTGCTGCGTCCGGTGCTGCGCGCCACGGCGGCACGCGGCATGGTGGTGCTGGTGGGCAGCCCGCACTGGCCACACATGCCGGCCCTCAGCGCTGCGGGCCTGGGTTTGGCGGATCTGCTGATGGTCGATACCGACGTGCACCAGGAGCGCCTGTGGGCCGCCGAGCAGGCCCTGCGTTGCCGCGACCTGGCCGCGTTGCTGGTGTGGCTGCCGCAGGCCCGTGCCGAGCAACTGCGCCGCCTGCAACTCGCCAGCCAGGCCGCGCACCAGCCGCGCCCGCCGCTGCTGTTTGTGTTTCGCCCTCTGGATACACAACACGCCACCTCGCCCGCGCCCCTGCGCATAGGCCTACGCCAGGCCACGCAGGCCGCACCAGCAGGCGCGCTTGAAAGCCTGCCCGCGCTGGAGGTGCAAATCCTCAAGCGCCGTGGCCCGGTGCGTGAACAGCCGCTGCTAATCCACACCGCCATGCCTCCGGTGTTGGCCGTGCTGGGCAAGCGACGACAGCAGAGTTGGCAGAACCCGAAACCTATCCCAGTCATCACCCCCGTCACCAACCCCGTCACCTCGTCACCACCGCCCGTCCATGTTGTGGATCGCCCTGTCCCCGCCAGCGTCCTGCCCCTCAGCCCCGAGCGATGGCACAAACACGCCTGAGCCGGCAGCGCCCCTAGCACCACCAGAGGCGGCAGCGGGTGGCGTGCAAGCCGCCAGCCCAGCCGCACTGCAGCAGGAGCAATTGCAGGCACTGAGCTGGTGGGCGCTGCAGTTCAGCCCGCGGGTGTGTGTGCTTGAAGCCAGCGTGCTGCTGGAGGCCTCGGGCAGCGAGCGTTTGTTTGGTGGCCGGCGCGCGCTGCTCGGGCGCATCCAAGAGCAGGCACAACAACAAGGTGTGCCCTGCATGGCCGTGGCCCCCACGGCCTTGGCCGCGCTCGCCCTGCTGCAAACCCTGGCGCCACAAGATGGGCTCCAGCTCGTAGGCTGCAACAGCCAACAACTGCAAGCCACACTCGACGCACTGCCCGCCACCCATTTGGCCGCTGCGCGCCCCCACGACATCACCCTGCAGCAACTCGGTTGCCACACCCTCGGCCCGCTGCGCGCCCTGCCCCGCGGCGGTGTGTCGCGCCGTTTTGGCGCCGACCTGCTGCGCGCCATAGACCAGGCCTACGGCTTGGCGGCTGAGAGCTACGCCTGGGTGCAACTGCCGGAACAATTCACGCAGCGGCTCGAATTCCTGGGCCGGATTGAAGTCGCCTCTGGCCTGATGTTTGGTGTCCACCGCCTGCTGCTGCAACTCAAGGCCTGGCTGCTGGCGCGCCAGTGCGGCACCACCGGGCTGGTGCTGCGTTGGGAACACGACCTACAGCGCCGTAGCGAAGCCGCCAGCGGCACCCTCAGCGTGCGCACGGCCGAGGCCACGCGCGACACCACCCACCTGGCGCGCCTGCTGGCCGAGCACCTGGCGCGCACCACACTCGCCGCCCCCGTGGTGGCCATCACGCTGGAAGCGCTCGACGTGCAAGCCCAGCCCGACCACACGCCCAGCCTGCTGCCGCAAGACCAGGCCAGCGGCGACTCGTTGCAGCAGTTGGTCGAACGTTTATCCGCGCGCCTAGGCCCCAGCAAGGTGCTGCGCCCGCAAGCCCATGCCGACCACCGCACGCCGCAGCACCAGTCGTGGCAACCGGCCACCTGGGCAAAACCCAAGCCGCGCCAAACCAGCACACCGCCCTTTCCCGCTGCACTGGCCCAGCAACCGCCCTGGCTGCTGCGCCAACCCCTGGCTTTGGCCATGCACGGTGATCGTCCGCTGTACCAGGGCCAGCTCACGCGCCTGGCCGGGCCCGAGCGCATCGAGGCCAACTGGTGGGACAGCGCCCCCACACGCCGCGACTACTACCTGGCGCTGAGTGAACACGCCGGTTTGGTATGGATTTACCGCGAGCCTCAAACCGGTTGGTTTCTGCACGGCATCTATGGATAAATCTATGTTTTTCATAGCTATCACCGCTTATGCAGCATGCCCAAAGAGGCGATTTCATGCATGAAGATGAAATCCCGCCAGCCTATGCCGAGCTGCACTGCCTGAGCAACTTCAGCTTTCAGCGTGGCGCCTCCAGTCCCGCTGAACTGGTGGCACGTGCGCAGGAACTGGGCTACACCGCGCTGGCCATCACCGACGAATGCTCCCTGGCCGGTGTGGTGCGCGCACATGTCGAGGCGAAGAAACGCAGCTTCCCCATTCTCATCGGCGCCGAATTCAAGGTGCATGACGGCCCGGCCGCTGACAGCCCATGGTTTAGCTTGGTACTGCTGGCACGCAACCGCACAGGTTATGGCCAGTTGTGCCAGTTGATCACCCAGGCCCGCGCCGGCCTGCCGCGCGGCGCCTATCGGCTGCAAAAAGACCACTGGCCGCTGGCCCTGCCCGACTGCCAAGCCCTGCTGCTGCCGCGGCGCGACCTGCAGCACAGCGCCACGCTGGAGGCTATCACCAGCCACGCGCTGTGGCTGCGCCAGCAATTCCCCGGCGGCAGCGCCTGGTTGGCCGTGGAGTTGCATCAGCGCATGGACGACGCCCTGTGGCTGCACCACCTGCGCACGGCCAGCCAGCACAGCGGTGTGCCCCTGGTGGCGGCCGGCGGTGTGCTGATGCACAAACGCGCGCGCAAAGCCCTGCACGATGTGATCACCGCCGTGGGCCTGGGCCAGCCGCTGGCCGACTGCGGCTACGGCCTGGAGGCCAACGCCGAAGCCCACCTGCGCCCCCGCCCGCGCCTGGCCGGGCTGTACCCGCCCGATTGCCTGGCCGAGACCTTGAACGTGGCGCGCCAGTGCACCTTTAACCTGGACGAACTCCGCTACGAATACCCCAGCGAGGTGGTGCCGGATGGTGAAACCCCCACCAGCTACCTGCGCCGCAGCACCTATGAAGGTGCGGGCCGGCGTTACCCGCAAGGTTTGCCGGCCAAGGTGCAAAGCATGCTGGAGAAAGAGCTGGAGCTGATCAGCGACCTGCATTACGAGAAGTACTTCCTGACCGTCTACGACATCGTGCAGTTTGCGCGCCGCCAAGACATCTTGTGCCAGGGGCGCGGCTCGGCCGCCAACTCGGCCGTGTGTTACTGCCTGGGCATCACCGAGGTCAACCCAGACCTGATCACCACACTGTTCGAGCGCTTCATCAGCCGCGAGCGCAACGAGCCGCCCGACATTGATGTCGACTTCGAGCACAACCGGCGCGAGGAAGTCATCCAATATATCTACAGCAAATTTGGCCGCCACCGCGCGGCGCTGGTGGCCGCCGTCAGCACCTACCGCACACGCAGCGCACTGCGCGACGTGGGCAAGGCTCTGGGCATGACGCCCGAACAAATCGACCGCCTCGCCAAGAACCAGAAATGGCTGGATCCAGACGCTGGCGCCGAGGGTATGAATGAACGCCTGCGCGAGGTCGACCTCGACCCCGCCAACCCGCGCGTGCAGCAGTGGGTCAAGCTGAGCCAAGAGCTCAAAGGCTTTCCACGCCAGCTGTCACAGCACAGCGGTGGTTTTGTGCTGGCCGGCGTGCCCATCACACACACCGTGCCGGTGGTCAGCGCCAGCATGGACGGGCGCACCATCATCGAGTGGGACAAGGACGACATCGACGCCGTGGGCCTGTTGAAGATCGACGTGCTGGCGCTGGGCATGCTCACCGCGCTGCAGGGCACGATGCAACTCAAACGCGAGTGGGAAGGCAGCGACTTCTGCCTGCAAGACATCCCCGATGGCGACCAAGCCACCTACGACATGATTTGCGAGGCCGAAACCGTGGGGGTGTTCCAGATCGAATCGCGCGCGCAGCAAAGCATGTTGCCAAGGCTGCGGCCCAGAGCGTTCTACGACCTGGTGATCCAGGTGGCCATCGTGCGCCCCGGCCCTATCCAGGGCGGCATGGTCCATCCCTTTCTGCGCCGCCGCCAAGGGCTGGAGCCCGAGGTCTATGAAAACGATGCCTTGCGCCCGGCGCTTGCGCGCACGCTGGGCGTGCCGATTTTTCAGGAACAGGTGATGCAGATCGCCATGATTGCAGCCGGCTTCAGCGGCGGCGAGGCCGACGACCTGCGCCGCGCCATGGCGGCATGGAAACGCCATGGCGGCGTCGACAAATACCATGCGCGCATCGTCAGCGGCATGACGGCCAACGGCTACAGCCCAGAGTTTGCCGAATCGATTTTCAAGATGGTGCTGGGCTTCGGCAACTATGGTTTTCCGGAAAGCCATGCCGCGAGTTTTGCGCTGCTGGCCTATAAAAGCTCGTGGTTCAAATGCCACCATCCGGCGTTTTTTCTCACCGCCCTGCTCAATGCCCTGCCCATGGGTTTTTATACCGTGTCGCAACTGGTGCAGGACGCACAGCGCCATGGTGTACTCACGCGCGCGGTGGATGTGCTGCACAGCCAATGGCAACACATACTGGAGCCGCAAAGCCCGGCGGCTGATCAAACCCCGTCCAGCAAACGCCCGCCGCCGGCCGTGCGCCTGGGCCTGCGCCTGGTCTCTGGTTTGTCCGCGGCCAGTGCCGAGCGCGTGGTGCGCGCCCGCACTGAAGCCTTGTTCACCAGCACCGAAGACCTGGCGCGCCGCGCCGCGCTCGACAGCCAGGACATGAACCACCTGGCCCGCGCCGATGCCCTGCACTCGCTCAGCGGCCACCGCCGCCAGCAAGCCTGGGACGCCAGCGCCCTGCACGCCACACCACCGCTGCTGCGCGAGGCACCGGTAGAAGAAGACTTTCTCGACCTGCCCCAAGCCGCCGAAGGTGAAGAGATAGGCCACGACTACGCGGCGCTGGGCCTGAGCTTGCGCCGCCACCCGGTCGCCCTGCTGCGGCCCTGGCTCAGCCGCTACCGCATCCGCAGCGCTGCAGAACTCAAGGCCATGCGCGATGGCTGCCGCGTGCGTGCGGGCGGGCTGGTCACCGTGCGCCAACAACCGGGCACGGCCAAGGGCACCGTGTTCGTCACGCTGGAAGACGAAAGCGGCAACGTGAATGTGATCGTTTGGCCGAAACTGCGCGACGCACAACGCGCGGTCTTGCTGAATGCGCAGGTGCTGGTGGTGGAAGGCCGCTGGCAGGTTGAGAGCAATGTGCGCCACTTGGTGGCCGAGCGGCTGCTGGACATCACCCACCGGCTGGGACAACTTGCCGTGGCGAGCCGGGACTTTCATTGAGCCAGGCCACATCCATTTCTCTTGCAACACGTCACAGCACAACAAAACAGTGCAGCAAAAGAAAAAGCCCGGACACTTTTCAGTATCCAGGCTTTTAAATAATGGTCGGGGCGGTGGGATTCGAACTCACGACCCTCTGCTCCCAAAGCAGATGCGCTACCAGGCTGCGCTACGCCCCGACAAGCCTCAGATTCTACATCGATTTTTCGACTTTAACCATCCGCACTAAAAAAAGTGAAAAAGAATTGGTGTCACCCTGCGCGACGCCAACCGAAAAAGCCAAAGCAAAGGACAATTTGCGGCTTGTCTTCTTTTGCTCGCGCCGCGTTGGCGTCCTATCCAATGGGCGCCGCACTCGATGCAGCTTTGCTTTTCTCTCTCATGAATCTCCAAATTCTCGTCGGCACCATGTCCGGCAACGCCGAATCCGTGGCGCAAGCCATCCAGATGGACTGCGCCGATCTGGTCGAATCGATTGACGTCACCTTGATGGACAACGTGGATCTCAGCGTGTTCGATGAAGACCGCGCACAACATACGCTGTACCTGATCTGCAGCTCCACCTATGGCAGCGGCGACGTGCCCGACAACGCCCAGGCCCTGCTCAACGCCTTCAGCGCCGACCCGCGCTACCTGGGCCACGTCTTTTACGGCGTCATCGCCTTGGGCGATGAGAGTTATGGCGACACCTTTGCCGGCGGCGGCCGCAAGTTCGACGCCGCGCTGCAAGACGTGGGCGCACACCGTGTGGGCGAGCTCTTCATCCACGATGCCTGCAGCGACGTGGTGGCCGAAGAAGCCGGCGTGGCCTGGTGCCGCGAATGGCTGCCTGCGGCACTGGCGGCGCACCCGGTGAACCAGGCCGCTAACCAGGCCACCAGCGCGGCCTGATGCACCAGCATGCCATTTCCACTCACGTCGACCTGAGCCACGGCCCACATGACCATCACCACCTACCTGCTTTACATCACCGCTGTCGCCGTGCTGGTGCTCTCTCCCGGCCCAACGATGCTGATGTGCATCACCCGTGCCATACAGCACGGCTGGGACCGCGCGCTGTGTGCCGGTCTGGGCAGTGTGACCGCGGCCCTGGGCGCGATGCTGCTCTCGGCCCTGGGCCTGGGCGCTTTGCTGGCGGCCTCTGAAACCGCCTTCACCATTCTGAAGGTGATGGGCGCGGCCTATTTGATCTATCTCGGCATCAAGACCTGGAACAGCCCGGCCCTGGCCATGGGCAGGAACACACCGTCGGTGGGCCCGCGCATGAGCCGCAGCGCCAGTTACCTGCAAGGTTTTCTGGTCGGCGCCAGCAACCCCAAGGGCTTGTTGTTCGCCGCTGCCTTCTTCCCGCAATTCATGCACGCGGGCTCAGCCTTGGCGCCGCAGTTCGCCATTCTGGGCGGCACCTTTGCCGCCATGGAACTCACGGTGCTCACCCTGTGTGCGTTTGGCGCGGCCAGCATTGCGCCGTGGCTCGCCTCCGAAACACGCATACGCTGGGTGAACCGCGCATGTGGCGGCATCTTTGCGCTGATGGGTGGCGTCGTCTTGACGATGCGCCGCCACGCTTAACAGCCTGCAAAGACACAATACTGCGTCGAGACTATTAAGCGGCAGTCAGCCGCCCCATCACGTCTTTGCGCAACCGCTGGAACGGCGGCAAGCCCTGCATCAAACGCTGGCCGAAAGACGAGCCTGCCAAACGCCGGTCGTAGCAATACACAAACGAGCGGTCGGTTTCGGTGCGGATGGCGCGTCCGGCCCATTGCGCAAGACGCACGGCGGTAGCGGGCACCACCAGCTCGGAGAACGGATCACGCCCGACGGAGCGCAGCCACTCGGAACGCGATTCACCCACAGGGTCGTCGGGCGAGGCAAACGGCAGCTTGGCGATAAACACCGTCTCACACAGTTCGCCGGGCAAGTCCAGCCCTTCGCCAAACGACTGCATGCCAAAGATCACCGAGGGCAAACCACTGCCCACACGCTCGCGGTGGCGCTGCAGCAGCACGGTGCGCGGCAGATCGCCCTGCACCAGCACCACTTCGCGCAACACCGGCGGCAGCGCCTGCACGGCCTGGCGCATCTGGTCGCGCGAGGTGAACAAGGCCAAGGCACCGTGCTCCACCAGCGCCACGTCGCGCAGCAGCAGTTGCACCATCTCGGTGGTGAACTCGCTGGCCTGGCGCGGATCGGCCCGCGTCTCCACGGTGATGAACTGGCCTTGCCTGGCGTAGTCGAACGGGCTGGGCACTTCCAGCGTGGTCGCCGCCGGGTCGTCGGCCAGGCCGGTTTCACGCAGGTAAAAGTCAAATTGGCCGCAGCTCTGCAAGGTCGCCGAGGTGAGCACGGCGGCGCGCACATTGGGCCATAGTTTGTGGCACAAGGCCGAGCCCGGCAAGATGGGGCTGGCATAGGCGCGGATGCGTAGGTGGGCCGCGCCCGGTTCACCTTCCAGCGTGAACCACTTGGCCACGGGCGCGGCCGGTGCGGCGGTTTCGCGCAGCAGCATTTCGGTCGCGGCGTGTACCCCTTCCAGGCGCGGCGTGAGCACGCCCAGCTGCGCGTAAAGCACCGACAAGCGCCGCGCCTCGTTCGGGTTGTCGCGCATCTCGGCGCGCAGCGCCTTGGCGATTTCGTTCAACACCGCCAGAAAGCCTTCGGCCAATACCCCTATGGTGCGCAACGGCTCCACCAGCTCGGGCGGCAACACGCCTTGTGGCAAACGCACACGCGCCGGGCCATGTGCATTGCCACCGCGGTTCGGCTCCAGCAACACCGCGCCATAACGCTGCTGCACCAGTGAAGACAATTCTTGCAGCGACTGCTTGAGCTGGCTGCTCATGCGCCCCAGGTCGCCGGCGTCGGACACCATCATCAAACTGCCAACACGCCGCGCGCGATTCGCCAGGGTGTCGATCCAGTCCAGCCAATGCAGGTCCATGGCGGCGGAGAACTTGTCTAGCGCCACGGCCGGCAGGTGGTGCGCTTCGTCGAGGATCAGCAGGCAGTTGTCCAGCTCGGGCAGGGTGCGCGAGCCCAGGGTGGACAACAGCAGGTCGTGGTTGGCGACGATGACATTGGCGCCCACCAGCTCCTTGCGTTTCTCGTAATAAGTGCACGAGCTGAACACCGGGCAATGTTTGCCGGTGCATGAGCTGGCCACGGCCGCCACGGGCTGCCACCAGTCGCCATCGGGCGGGGTGGCCAGGCTGTCGCGGTCGCCATCCCAGGTGCCTGCAGAGAGTTCGCGGTTGATGTGGCCGTAGAACAGCGTACGCGCCTCCTGATCGTAGGTCGACAAGGACGCCCCACCAGCGAGGGCCAGTTCGTCGGCAAACAGGTCGTCTTCGGCGGTATCGGCCTCAGCACCACCACCGGCCAGACGCGAAAGCTTGAGCTTGCACACGTAGCGCCCACGCCCCTTGGCCAAGCCGAAGCGAAACGGCTCGGGCATCAGCGCGGCCAGCGCGGGCAGGTCCTTGTTGACCAGTTGCTCCTGCAGCGCCACCGTGGCGGTGGAAATCAATACCCGCGTCTTGCGTGCCAGCGCCACACTGATGGCCGGCACGCAATACGCCAGCGACTTGCCCACACCGGTGCCGGCCTGCACCACGGCGATGGCGCGCTCGGGCTCGTCGTTTTCCGACTCGAGTTTGCCGAGTGTGGCTTCGCAAAAGGTCTGGGCGACTTTTTCGGCCATGAGGCGCTGACCCGGGCGGTCACGAAAATCGCCGGCAGCGCGCACCACGTCGTCAAAGGCTTTGAGCGCGGCAGCGGCGATAAGGGAGGACGACATGGAGAAACGATGGAGAGAAAACGATGGGGAAAAGACTCGGCCAGTTGCTGCACACTGGGCCGTCCACACTTTGCCAAGCGGGCTGAATGCAGTGCTGTATATCCGCACAGTTTACCGGACTCGCCAAGGCTTTGCTGGCAGCGCCAAAAATTCAGGCCAAAATGGTCTCTTACGTATTCCGTGCATGCGTGAGTAGCTTCCAACTTTGTAGCAAATTGCCGACAGCCCAGAAACCAGCCTTTACCACCAACGCGCAAGCTCGCTATGCTTTGCAGCCAAGGCCCATTGCACCATGACATCCGCCCAACCGCCCCTCCCCTGGCTAGCCCCTGGCGAAGCGTTTCCGCCGGTGAAAGAGGCCTGGGGCACAGATGCCCCGGCACCCGGCTTGCTGGCCGCCGGTGGCGCGCTGGACGTGGCCACCTTGCGCCACGCCTATCTGCAAGGTGTTTTCCCTTGGTACAGCGCCGGCCAGCCCATCTTGTGGTGGAGCCCCGACCCGCGCATGGTGCTGCAAACCGAGGCCTTCAGACTGCACCGCTCGCTGCGCAAGACCCTGCAGAATTTTGTCGCTGATGCACACTGCGAAGTGCGCTTCAACAGCGCGTTTAGCAGCGTCATCAGCGCCTGCGCCAGCAGCCCGCGCACAGGCCAGTCCGGCACCTGGATCTTGCCGGAAATGGTGCGCGCCTACACCGCGCTGCACCGCGCCGGCATGGCGCACAGTATCGAGACCTGGATGGATGGCGAACTGGTGGGCGGCCTCTACTGCGTGGGCCTGGGCCGTGCGGTGTTCGGCGAGTCTATGTTCACGCGTGTGCCTGACGCCTCAAAAATCGCCCTCGCCGCCCTGGTGGCTTTTTGCCGGGCACACCAGATTCCGCAAATCGATTGCCAGCAAAATACTTCGCACCTGGCCTCACTGGGCGCACGTGAAATTCCGCGCCATGTGTTTGGCGCCAAAGTCAAACAACAGGCCGCCTTGGTCGGCCCCGTGTGGCAATTCAAGCCCCTATACTGGAACGAACTGCTCTCACTACCGGCTGCCTCAGCGTGACGCATCTCAACGACCTGCCCCTTCAAACCCTGCAGTTCTACGCCACGGCACCCTATCCGTGCAGCTATCTGCCGGACCGCCAGGCGCGCTCGCAAGTGGCCACGCCCGGCAACCTGATCCACAACACCACCTATTCGCAACTGGTCAACACCGGCTTTAGGCGCAGCGGCATGTTCACCTACCGCCCGTATTGCGATGGTTGCCAGGCCTGCGTGCCGCTGCGCGTCTTGGCCGCCCGCTTCAAGCCCGACCGCAGCCAGCGCCGCGCCGCCAGCCAGCACGCCCATCTGCAGGCGCGTGTGTTACGCCTGTGTTTTGTGCCCGAACACTATGCCCTTTATCTGCGCTACCAGAACGGGCGCCACGCCGGCGGCGGCATGGACCAGGACAGCATCGATCAATACACCCAGTTCCTGCTGCAAAGCCGGGTCAATTCGCGCTTGGTGGAGTTTCACGAAACCCGGCCCGACGGCAGCCTGGGCGCGCTGAAGATGGTCTCCATTCTCGACGTGCTCGATGACGGCATCTCCGCCGTGTACACCTTCTACGAGCCAGAAGAACGCACCAGCTACGGCACCTTCAACGTGCTCTGGCAAATCGAGCAGGCGCGTCAATTGGGTCTGCCCTATGTCTACCTTGGCTACTGGATAGAACAAAGCCCCAAGATGCGCTACAAGGCCAATTTCAAGCCGTATGAAATGCTGCGCGGGGCCGAGTGGATCGCGGTGGACTCAGACCGCGGCGCAAACGGGATGACAAAAACCTAAAAACAACCGCTTTATTTCGGATGGCGCAATATGCGTTTCATCCTATAAAATGAGTGCAAATTGGCCGCAACTTTCTTGAGTAGCCCCATGAGACACAACACTCCAGCGGAAACCCAGACGCCTACGGTTCAGGTCATAGAACGCATGTTTGCGTTGATCGATACCTTGGCCGCGCGTGAAGACGCCATGTCGCTGAAAGAGATCAGCGAGAAGACGGGCTTGCACCCGTCCACCACACACCGCATCCTCAACGATCTGGCGGTGGGTCGTTTTGTCGACCGCCCCGAGCCCGGCACTTATCGCCTGGGCATGCGCCTGCTGGAACTGGGCAACCTCGTCAAAGGCCGCCTGAGTGTGCGTGATGCCGCCCTGCACCCCATGCGCGAACTGCACCGCCTAACACAGCAACCCGTCAACCTGAGCGTGCGCCAAGGGGATGAAATCGTCTACGTCGAGCGTGCCCTGAGCGAGCGCTCGGGCATGCAGGTGGTACGCGCCATAGGTGGGCGGGCGCCGCTGCACCTGACCTCGGTAGGTAAACTTTTTCTGGCAGCCGACGAAGCCCAGCGTGTGCGTGCCTACGCCCTGCGCACCGGCCTGAGCGGCCACACCAAGAACAGCTTGACCGATCTGGCCTTGCTGGAGCGCGAGTTGGCCAAAGCACGCCAGTACGGCATTGCCCGAGACAACGAGGAGCTGGAACTGGGCGTGCGCTGCATGGCCGCCGGCATCTACGACGACCAGGGCCGTCTGGTGGCAGGTTTGTCGATTTCCTCCCCGGCCGACCGGCTGGACGAAGCCTGGTTGCCCAAGCTGCAGGCCACGGCCAATGAAATCTCGTCGGCCTTGGGTTATCAGCCGAAAAACAACCCACCGCTGTAAAACACCACCCAAGCTCTCAAAAAGCAAAACGGCTGAAGCGGTTTATCGCTTCAGCCGTTTTGCTTTGGAGATCAAGCCCTTAACTCTTTGGTCATCTCTCCGGCACTCAATACACCCGCAGTCTTAACCTGCAGAAGCCTTGACCTCATGCAGACGTGAGGCATTCGACTCGACCCAGCGGCGCACACGTTCAGCATCACCCAGGCGGCTGAGTTTGCCCGCGGAATCCAGGAACACCATGATGACCTTGCGGCCTGCAATCTTGGCTTGCATCACCAGACATTGGCCGGCCTCGGAGATGTAGCCCGTTTTTTGCAGGCCTATGTCCCAGTCAGGGTTCTTCACCAGGCGGTTGGTGTTGTTGTACTGCAAGGTACGGCGCCCCACATCCACCTGGTATCCAGGCGAGGTCGACAATTCACGCAGCTTGGGTTCGTTGTAGGCGGTTTTCACCAGCAGCGCCAGATCTTGCGCGCTCGACTGGTTGTGGCTAGACAGGCCGGTGGGCTCGACATAACGCGTGTCTTTCATTCCCAACTGGCGGGCCTTGGCATTCATCAGCGAGACAAACAGCGGCAAACCACCCGGATAGGTACGGCCCAAGGCATGTGCCGCGCGGTTTTCACTGGACATCAGCGCCAGATGCAGCAATTCGCCACGACTCAGCGTGGTACCGACCATCAGGCGTGAACTGCTGCCCTTCTCGGTGTCCACGTCATCCTGGGTGATGGTGATCATTTCATCTTCAGGCAGATGGGCTTCGTTGATCAGCAGACCGGTCATCAACTTGGTCAGCGAGGCAATCGGCAACACCGCATGGTCGTTCTTGCTGAACAAAACCTCGCTGGTGTCCTGGTCCACCACCAACGCCACACTGGATTTCAGGTCAAGCGGATCGGAAGCGCCATGCAGGCCAGCCATTTGGCCGAAAGAAGGCTTGGCGGGAATGACGTCAGCACGTGCAACACTTTTGCGGGTGCTGACCTTGCCGGCGGAAAAAGTCTTGCTCGTGCGCGTCACTTTGACAACTGCCGGGCGCGCCTTGCTTTTGCTGGTGGAGCTGACTTTTTTCTCAATCGCCACTTTTTTGCGTTCGGCGGCACCCGCAGGCGCGGCGGCGAGCGTGGCCGAGCATGCCAAAACAGCAACGATTTGTATAAAGCGGTTCAAAAAATAACGATTCTTGGATGACATTGGTTCATCTCCCGGCATCAAGGCATTGCGGGAGAGTTTATAGAGTTAAAAAAGATTACACAAGATCAACGACTTAGATTGCATATTTAAAGTGTAAATCAGCTATGCACCAATTTGGCCGACTTTGCGACTGGACTACATCAATTTGCAAGTTCTCTGCTTGATGGGAATGCGCACGCTCCTTGCTTAAGGGCCGCGCCAAGCCACAGCGGCATGAGGTCGCAATAGTTGCTTCATCACCTAAACTAATCAGCATACGTTTGAGATGACAAAGCAGCACAAATATTCTGAGAAACGATGTGCGCCACTGAGCTTGTCCCGCTGACAAAGCCCAACCGGCCGTAAAAGTAAAAAAGCAGCGCATGTCGCCATGCGCTGCTTTTGCAAGTTCAACCCAGCAGAGGGCTGGGACTGAAACTTCTTTTAGACAGGAGCCGCCTCCTCTGCCTCGGGCTTGGACTTGCCTTCCTTCTTCGGCAAAGGCTGGATGTCGAGCAGCACTTCGCTGGTTTCCACACCCTTCTCGTCCTTGTCGTGTTTGATGTCCACCGTCAGGCGGCCACCGTCCACCAAGCGGCCAAACAGCAACTCGTCGGCCAAGGCACGGCGAATCGTGTCCTGGATCAAGCGCTGCATAGGCCGCGCGCCCATCAGCGGATCAAAGCCCTTCTTGCCGAGATGCTTGCGCAATGCATCGGTAAAGGTCACTTCCACCTTCTTCTCAATGAGTTGGTTTTCCAACTGCAGCAAGAACTTATCGACCACGCGCAGAATCACCGCTTCGTCGAGTGCCTTGAAACTCACCGTGGCGTCCAGACGGTTACGGAACTCTGGCGTGAACAAACGCTTGATATCGGCCATTTCGTCACCCGACTCGCGCGGGTTGGTGAAACCTATGGTCGCTTTGTTCATCGTCTCGGCGCCGGCATTGGTCGTCATGATGATGATCACGTTACGGAAATCAGCCTTGCGACCGTTGTTATCCGTCAGCGTGCCGTGGTCCATGACCTGCAACAACACGTTGAAGATATCCGGGTGCGCTTTTTCGATTTCATCGAGCAGCAGCACACAATGCGGCTTCTTGGTCACCGCTTCGGTCAGCAAACCACCTTGGTCAAAACCAACGTAGCCCGGAGGCGCACCAATCAGACGGCTCACCGCGTGGCGCTCCATGTACTCGGACATGTCGAAGCGGATGAGCTCAATGCCCATGATGTAGGCCAACTGCTTTGCCGCCTCGGTCTTGCCCACACCCGTAGGGCCGCTGAACAGGAAGGAGCCTATGGGCTTGTCGCCCTTGCCCAGACCCGAGCGCGCCATCTTCACGGCGGAAGCCAACACGTCCAGCGCCTTGTCCTGACCAAACACCACGTTTTTCAAGTCGCGTTCCAGCGTCTTGAGTTTGCCGCGGTCATCATTCGACACATTGGCCGGGGGAATACGCGCGATCTTCGCCACGATTTCTTCGACCTCGGCCTTGGAAATCGTCTTTTTGCGTTTGCTTGGCGGCAGGATGCGCTGAGCAGCACCGGCTTCGTCGATCACATCGATGGCCTTGTCGGGCAAATGACGGTCGTTGATGTACTTGGCGCTGAGCTCCGCCGCCGCCTGCAGGGCGGCCATGGCGTACTTCACGCTGTGGTGCTCTTCGAAACGCGACTTCAAGCCCTTGAGGATTTCCACGGTTTCCTGCACCGTAGGCTCCACCACGTCGACTTTTTGGAAGCGACGCGACAAGGCTGCATCTTTCTCGAAAATGCCACGGTATTCGGTAAACGTGGTCGCGCCTATGCACTTCAACTGGCCGCTGGAAAGCGCCGGCTTGAGCAAGTTTGACGCATCCAAAGTGCCACCCGAGGCCGCACCCGCGCCAATCAGCGTGTGGATTTCGTCGATGAACAGAATCGCATTGGGACGGTCCTTCAGCGACTTGAGGACACCCTTGAGCCGTTGCTCAAAGTCACCACGGTATTTGGTACCAGCCAGCAATGCGCCCATGTCCAGCGAGTACACCTGGGCTTCCATCAGGATTTCGGGCACATCCTTTTGCGTGATGCGCCAGGCCAAACCCTCGGCAATCGCGGTTTTACCCACGCCAGCCTCACCCACCAACAGCGGGTTGTTCTTGCGCCGACGGCACAGGATCTGGATGGTGCGCTCGACTTCGTATTCACGCCCAATCAGCGGATCGATCTTGCCTTCTTTGGCAAGCTGGTTCAGGTTTTGCGTGAACTGCTCCAGCGGAGAAGCCTTTTCGTTCTTCTCGCTGCCGCCTTCTTCACTTTCGGCCTGGCCTTCAGATGACTTGGTGGCTTCTGGTGGATCGCTCTTTTTGATGCCATGGGCAATGAAATTGACCACGTCCAGACGCGTCACCCCCTGCTGGTGCAGGTAGTACACGGCGTGCGAATCTTTTTCGCCAAAGATCGCCACCAGCACGTTGGCGCCGGTCACTTCTTTCTTGCCGCTGCCCGTGGATTGCACGTGCATGATGGCGCGCTGAATCACGCGCTGGAAACCCAGGGTGGGCTGGGTGTCGACATCGTCTGTACCGGCCACCTGGGGGGTGTTGTCTTTGATGAAATCGGTCAACGACTTACGCAAGTCGTCGATGTTGGCGGAGCATGCACGCAGCACCTCCGCCGCGCTTGGATTGTCCAGCAGAGCCAACAACAAGTGTTCAACCGTGATGAACTCGTGGCGTTGCTGCCGCGCTTCCACAAACGCCATGTGCAAACTGACTTCCAATTCCTGGGCAATCATGTGATTTCCTTTAACGCCTAGCTGTTACTACACACTCTACATGGGTTCGCGTTTGCTGTTTTCAATTCATCATTCAACAGGTTCGCTCACACACTGTAAGGGATGCCCGGCCCGTTTCGCAGCCTCCAACACCTGATCGACCTTGGTCGCTGCAACATCCTTGGTATAGATGCCGCAAACCGCACGTCCATCGAGGTGAATTTTGAGCATGATCTGCGTGGCCGTCTCGCGGTCTTTGCTGAAAAACTCTTGAATGACCACCACCACAAATTCCATGGGGGTGTAGTCGTCATTCAGCATCAACACTTGGTGCATCTGCGGCGGCTTGGTCCGCTGCGTCAGTCGCTCAAGAACAACCGAACCGCCGTCATCTGGAGTCGACGGCTGGGGTGCTGCTGGTTTGGGTTGTACTGGTTTTTTGGTCGCCATAGTGTCATTTTATAGAGCCGGGACCGCCTGCGTATTGCCCCTACGGCAACCAAAGCCCGGCGCGGCACTGAATAAGAAAACCCCAACAATAAAACGGATATCTAATGCCCTTCGCCGCTGCAAAAGCAGGCCCGAACGCAACGCTCACCTGGCATTTGGAAACCCCTTAAAAACTATATAAACTATATAAATCATTTTTTCTCAAAAGGACCCCATGACCAGCGCACAAAAACCTACCGCCCCAGCAGCCACCATCGCAGAGTCGGCCAGTAAAAAGCCTGTCGTCGAAGCAGCGAAGGCGCCAAAGCCCGCAAAAGAGCCCAAGGCTGCAAAAACGCCGGCCAAAGCGCCTGCAAAACCCGTGGTCAAAGCCGAGAAGAAAAAAACGCCTGCTGCAGATGCGCCCAAAGCACCAAAGCTCAAGGCCTTGCCAGCAAAAACATCTGCAGCGCCAGCCAAGAAAGCGCCTACAGCTGCAGTAGCAGCCGCCACCAAAACTGAACCCAAAGCCAAGAAACCCAAGCTGGTGCGCGACAGCTTCACCATCCCCAAGCCCGAGTACCTGGTGCTCGACGAACTCAAGCTGCGTGCGCTGCAATTGCAGCATCCGATCAAAAAGGGGGAATTGCTCCGCGCGGGCATCAAGGCCCTGGCGAGCATGGCGGACGACGCGTTCCTGGTCGCCGTGCAAGCGGTGCCGACCATCAAGACCGGTCGCCCGGCCAAGGATTAACCGGCGCCGAAGGGGCTAAAGCATGTCAGCGGACTGAACCGCCAGCAGCGTCACCTGCGGCAACTCGTCCCGCTGGCGGCTGCGTAGCCACCAGACAGCGCCTTTCTTGATGGAAAGCTCGGGCTGCGCCAAGCCCAGGATTTGCGCCACGGTTTGCCCGAGCACCGGCTGATGCCCAACAATCATCACTTGGCCCTTGCCGTGGGGCCATTGCGCCACCTCGAGCAACTGCGCCACGCTGCAGCCCGGCGCCAACTCTGGCCGCAGGCGAAACTTGCGCCCCAGCGCCTGCACGGTTTCATGGGTGCGCCTGGCTGGACTGGCGAAAATGCGCACGCTGTCGGGCAGTTGCCGGTCCAGCCAGACGGCCATGCGGGCGGCTTGTTTCACGCCGCGCGGGGTCAGGTTGCGCCCCAGGTCATCGACCTCGCCCGCGGGCTCCTCCGCTTCCGCATGCCGCCAAAGAATCAAGTCCATGCGCGGCTCCTTTTTAGGCGATTAAGCTGCTGGCGTGCCGATGGCGGTGCCGCTCCATCAGCGCTGCCTGCGCGGACCGCGTGGACTGCCTAGGCAAGCCCATCAGGCGTTCGTAATGCCCATCCGCCTTTTGCACCCAGGCGTCAGTGTCATCAAGCAAATATGGCACCAGGCATTCGTCGATGATGCGTTGCCGCGCCACCTGCTCAGAAACCGGCCAGGCCAATTCAATACGGCGCAGCATGTTGCGGTTCATCCAGTCGGCACTCGAAAGATAGAGTTCCTCATGCTCCCCAGCCCGGAAATAAAACACCCGGGTGTGCTCAAGAAAACGCCCTATCACCGAGCGCACCCGAATATTGTCAGTCAGTCCCGGCACACCCGCTGGCAAGGTACAGGCTCCGCGCACAATCAGATCGATCTTGGCACCCTTCTGCCCGGCGTCAACCAAGGCATGGATGATGTCATCGTCGGTCAGCGCATTCATCTTGGCGACGATGCGCCCGCCTTTGCCTTGGGCCGCTGCACGCCCCACGTGATGGATCCACTCAATGACGTTTTTCTGCAAGTGAAACGGGGCCATCCACAAACGTCTCAGCGGCAGCAGCTTGCCCTGCCCGGCGATATGGGTGAAAGCGCGCTCCATGTCGCCCGTCATGTGTGGATCGGCCGTGAGGTGACTGATGTCGGTGTAAAGCTTGGCCGTGCGCGGGTTGTAGTTGCCGGTAGACAAATGGCCATAACGTCGCAGTATGCGGCCCTCGCGGCGCGTGACCAGCAGCATCTTGGCGTGGGTTTTCAGGCCCACTACGCCGTACACCACCTGCGCGCCCACGGACTCCAGCATTTCCGCCCAGTTGATATTGGCCTCTTCGTCGAAGCGCGCCTTCAACTCCACCACCACGGTCACCTCTTTGCCGGAGCGCACACCCTCCAGCAGCAGTGCCATCAACTCTGAATCCGCGCCGGTTCGGTAGATTGTTTGCTTGATGGCCAGGACCTTGGGGTCACTCACGGCTTCACGCAGAAACGCCAGCACCGCATCAAAACGCTCAAAAGGCTGGTGGATCAACACGTCGCCATGCTGCAGGCGTTCAAAAAACGATTGGTCGCGGCGCAACTCCACTGGCCAGCGCGCCTCAAACGGCGGAAACAGGAGCTTGGGCGCCTGCACCAAGTCCAGCAACTGCGACATACGCACCAGATTGACGGGGCCTTGCACGCGGTACAGGGCTTCTGGCGGCAATGAGAACTGGCGCAATAGAAAGTCGGCCAGGTAGTCGGAACACCCTGCCGCCACCTCCAGGCGCACCGCCTTGCCAAAATGGCGTACATCCAGCCCTTGGCGTAACGCCATGCGCAGATTGCGCACGTCATCTTCTTCCACCGCCAGTTCAGAATTACGCGTCACGCGGAACTGCGAAAACTGCGTGACCTCGCGCCCGGCGAACATCTCCTGCAAGTGCGCGCGGATCACACTCGAAACCGACACCACTGCAACGCCACCACCCGCAATACGGTCGGGCAGGCGGATCAAACGCGGCAGCACCCGGGGCACCTTCACAATGGTGATGTCGTTCTCGCGGCCAAACGCATCCACACCGTTGAGCCGCACAATGAAGTTCAGTGACTTGTTGGCCACCTGGGGAAATGGGTGCGCCGGGTCCAGTCCCACGGGCAACAGCAGCGGACGCACGTCGCGATCGAAATACTCTTTGACCCACAGGCGTTGCGCATGGGTGCGCTCGCCGTGCGAAATGATGCGTATGCCTTGTTTTTCGAACGCCGGCAACAAGCGGTCGTTGTACAACGCGTACACGGCGTCCATGAGTTCGTGTGCCGCCGCGGACAAACGCACCATTGCCGCATCACCCTGCATCAGGCCGGTGGCATCGGGGGAAAGGACGTCCAGGTGTTGCGCCGCACGCACCTCAAAGAACTCGTCCAGGTTGGACGACACAATGCACAAATAGCGCAGCCGCTCGAGCAGCGGCACATCCTCGCGCCGGGCCCAGTCCAAGACCCGTTCATTAAAGGCCAGAATACAGCGATCACGGTCCAATGGAACCAGTTTGGACGTGGGTGAGAGAACTTCCGTTGCTTTTTTGGAATGCGGCATCTACAACAAGGCGGCTGAGGAAATGGATGATCTTCCTCTCAGTATCCGCCTCGTTTATGACGATTTCATGTCAAACGCATTACAACCTGCCACTTGGGTCAACGGCATTACTCTTCGTAGACCACTTCCACCGTGCCGGAGCCGACCTGTCCACGCCAGCCCGCCAACGCCGCATCTGTGGGAAAGAACTTGGCGACCTCACCCAGTTGTAGCTCGGCCGCCACGGCGCCGCGCTCGCTCTGGCGCTGCAAACGCATGCGAACCATGAGCCCGCGCAGCACCTCGCCGTGTTCGGTGGTCTCGGCGCGCGGCGGAAACGCCGTCACCACACCGCTGATATCGCCAGGCGCACGTTCGCCAGACGGCACCGTGACCCGAAAATACTTGCCAAACCGGCAGCGCGCCGTGGGTAAATCCCAGGCTTCGGTGATGCTCAACTGCAGGCCGCCGCCACCGAAGCGGTCCACCTGCACCTTGCCCATGACGATCATCAACTCGTCATCCTTGTACAGGTTTTTATTCTGGTTCATCACCGATTCAGAGACACGTGCATCCAGCATGCCGGTGCCGTCGTCAAACCGGAACAAGCCGAGTTTTCCGCGCTGGCCGTTGATGACGCGCAAGTCGGACACAATGCCGGCCAGCAAAATCGGGTCACGGCTCTCCGCCGCGTCAGAGAGCTTGCGCTTGACAAACTGGCGCACCTCGGCGCGCACTTCATCGAACAAGTGGCCCGATAGATAGAAACCCACGGCCGTCTTCTCCAGCGTGAGCTGCTCCTTCACACCCCAAGGCGTGGTCTCCACCAGGTCCGGTTCCTGAGCCATGGAGCCATGGCTGTCCTCCATCATGTCGAACAGGCCGCCTTGGTCGGCGTTGGCAACATTGGTGGCGGCATAGGCGAACGCCAGGTCAATCGACGCAGACAGCGCCGCACGGTTCAACTGGATGGCATCGAAGGCGCCGGCCTTGATGAGCGCGTCCACCGTTCGCTTGTTCATCTTCGAGCGGTCCACCCGCAGACAGAAATCGAACAGACTGGTAAACGGCCCGCCTTCCTCACGCGCGGCCACAATGGCTTCAATCGCCTGCTGACCCGTGCCCTTCACCGCACCCAGGCCGTAACGGATGATCTTGTCGGTCACCGGCTCGAAGCGGTAACGGCCGCGATTGACATCCGGCGGCTCAAACGTCAGGCCCATCTTCAGCGCATCTTCATGCAGCAGCTTGAGCTTGTCCGTGTTGTCCATTTCCACGGTCATGTTGGCGCAGTAGAACTCAGCGGCGTAATGCACCTTGAGCCAACCCGTGTGATAGGCCAGCAGCGAATAAGCGGCGGCGTGCGATTTGTTGAAGCCGTATCCCGCGAACTTTTCCATCAAGTCGAAGACTTCGTCGGCCTTGGCCTCCACGATGCCGTGGGTCGCCAGAGCGCCGGCGCGGAACTTCACGCGGTGCTCGGCCATTTCCTCGGCCTTCTTCTTACCCATGGCGCGGCGCAGCAAGTCGGCGCCACCCAGCGAATAGCCGCCCAGGATCTGCGCGGTCTGCATCACCTGCTCCTGGTAGACCATGATGCCGTAGGTTTCGGACAGCATCTCGGCCACCGCCGGGTGCGGGTACTCCACTTCCTCGCGTCCGTGCTTGCGTGCCACGAAGCTGGGGATCAGATCCATGGGCCCCGGGCGGTACAAAGCGTTGAGCGCAATCAGGTCTTCCAGGCGTGTAGGCTTGGCGTCCTTCAGCATGCCCTGCATGCCGCGGCTTTCAAACTGGAACACGGCTTCGGTCTTGCCCTCGGAGAACAAGCGGTAGGTCGGTTTGTCGTCGAGCGGAATATTCTCGAACGCGAAGTTTTCCTGCCCTTTGTGGCGCTTGACGATGAATTCCTTGGCGATCTCCAGGATGGTCAGCGTGGCCAGCCCCAAGAAGTCGAACTTCACCAGGCCAATGGCTTCCACATCGTCCTTGTCGTACTGGCTCACGGCCGATTCACTGCCGGGCTGCTGGTACAGCGGGCAGAAGTCGGTGAGCTTGCCCGGGGCGATCAACACGCCCCCGGCGTGCATGCCGATGTTGCGCGTCATGCCCTCGAGCTTTTGCGCCAACTCGATCAGCGTCTTCACGTCCTCTTCCGTGCGGATGCGCTCGGCCAGTACCGGCTCCATCTCGATGGCATAGTTGTTCTTGTCACCCTCTTTCTTCACCTCGGGCGGGTACTGCAGCGTGACCGACATGCCCGGCTTGTTGGGAATCAACTTGCTGATGCCGTCGCAGAAGGTGTAGCTCATGTCGAGCACACGGCCCACGTCGCGGATGGCCGCACGCGCGGCCATGGTGCCGAAGGTGGCGATCTGGCTCACGGCGTTCTTGCCGTATTTGTCCTTCACGTAATCGATCACGCGATCGCGGTTGCCCTGGCAGAAGTCGATGTCGAAGTCGGGCATGGACACCCGCTCCGGATTCAAGAAGCGCTCGAACAGCAGGTTGTACTTGAGCGGGTCCAAGTCGGTGATCTTCAGCGCATACGCCACCAGAGAACCGGCCCCCGATCCCCGGCCCGGCCCAACCGGGCAGCCATTGTTCTTGGCCCAGTTGATGAAGTCGCCCACGATCAGGAAGTAGCCGGGGAAGCCCATCTTCAAAATGGTGTTGAGCTCAAACTCCAGGCGGTCGATGTAGCGCTGACGCTGCGACTCACGCTCGGCCTCATCGGGGAACAGATGGACCAGCCGCTCCTTCAAGCCTTCGTGCGAGGCATAACGGAAATAGTCCTCGGGCGACAGCTTCTCGCCATTGACCAAAGGCGTAGGAAAATCTGGCAGCTGCGGCTTGCCCAGCACCAGCGTGAGATTGCAGCGCTTGGCGATCTCCAACGTGTTGGCAATGGCCGATGGAATGTCGGCAAACAGCGCCTCCATCTGCGCCGCGGACTTGAAGTATTGCTCACGCGTGAAGCGGCGCACGCGGCGTGCGTTGCCGAGGATTTCCCCCTCGGAAATACAGACCCGCGCCTCATGCGCTTCGTAGTCCTCCTCATTGGTGAACTGCACCGGGTGTGTCGCCACCACCGGCATCTTCAGCCGCGCCGCCAATTGCACCGTAGCGGCCACGTGGGGCTCGTCTTCCGGGCGGCCGGCGCGCTGCAACTCCAGGTAGAAGCGGTGCGGAAACAGCGCCGCCAGCTGTAACGCCACCTCGCGCGCCCGGACTTCGTCGCCCTGCACCAACGCCTGGCCCACCGGCCCCGCTTGGGCGCCAGCCAGGCAGATCAAGCCCTCATGCAATTCCTGCAGCCAGGCCAGCTTGACCACGGCCTGGTTCTTCACAATGTTTTGTGTAAAGGCGCGCGCCAGCAGTTCTGAAATATTCAGATAACCGGCCTTGTTCTGCACCAGCAGCACGATGCGCGACAGCGTGGTCAGCTCGGCCCCCAGTCCTTCGATAAAAACCTCGGCGCCCACCACCGGCTTGATGCCCTTGCCGCGCGCCTCTTTGTAGAACTTGATGCCGCCGAACAGGTTGCTGAGGTCGGAAATGCCCAAGGCGGGCTGCTGATCTTTGGCGGCCGCCTTGACAATTTCGTCAATGCGGTTGGTTCCGTCGACGACGGAAAATTCGGTGTGGAGGCGGAGATGGACAAACATCTGGCCATTTTAGAGCGGCCCTCCCTACCCGGCATTCATACCCCGGCCAACAATTTACCCGCTACGCGGCGCCCGAGCGCCCGGCCCGGCAAACGCCCTGAATGGGTGAAGTTGAGCTTGGCCTACAGGAGCATGTCGGGAGTCCCGGGCCAGTGCCGGTCGAGCGCTGACAGTACAAGCAGGTTGCGGGTCGCGTGGCTGCCCGCTGATCACCAACATTCGCCATATCCGCCATGTCGGCCCCATCCAAGCTGTTACGCAGCAACCCATCCCACCACAAAAACAAAACCCCCACCTTCTCAAAAAGTGGGGGTTTTGCGTCAGTCTGAAACGCCGACCCATGGGTCGACGTTTTACCGCTCAAGCAAGTGCTTAGTTCAGCGGGGTCTTCTTGCCGTCCTTGTACACGTACAGGGTGATGGCAGGGTTCTTCAGTTCGCCGTTAGGTTCGAATTGAATCGTGGTGGTCACGCCCTTGTAGTTGCTCTTGATCAGTTCAGGGGTGTAAACCTTGGGATCAACCGAGTTTGCACGCTTCATCGCGTCCACCAGCAGGAAGGTCGCGTCGTAGGTGTAGGGGCTGTAAACCTGGAACTGTCCTGGGTACTTGGCGTCGTACTTGGCTTTCCATGCGGTGCCGCCAGGCATCTTGGCCAGCGAAGCGCCGCCTTCAGCACAAATCACGTTTTCCAGAGTCTTGGCACCAGCGGCCAGCTTGGCAATTTCAGAGGTGCAGATGCCGTCGCCGCCGAAGAACTTGACGTTGGCCATGCCGAGCTGTTCCATCTGGCGCAGCATGGGGCCGGCTTGTGGGTCCATACCACCGTAGAAGATGCCGTCCGGGGCCTTGGCTTTGATGGCGGTCAGGATGGCCATGAAGTCAGTGGCCTTGTCGGTGGTGAACTGTTCGTCGACCACGGTCAGGCCCTTGGCCAAAGCCGTTTTCTTGAACACTTCTGCCACGCCTTGGCCGTAAGCCGTACGGTCATCGATGATGGCAACCTTCTTCAGCTTCAGTGCGTCAGCGGCGTAGAAGCCCAGGCCAGCGCCCAGAGCGTTGTCGTTGGCGATGATGCGGTAAGTGGTCTTGTAGCCAGGCTTGGTCAGGTTGGGGTTGGTTGCCGCGCCCGTGACGTGCGGAATGCCGCAGTCGTTGTAAACCTTGGAGGCTGGGATGGTGGTGCCGGAGTTCAAGTGACCGACCACGCCGGCGACCTTGGCATCGCACAATTTCTGTGCGGCAGCAGTGCCCTGCTTTGGATCAGCAGCATCATCTTCAGCTTGAATTTCGAACTTGATCTTTTTGCCGCCGATGACGATGTTTTGCGTGTTCAGCTCCTCGATAGCCATACGCGAACCATTTTCATTGTCCTTGCCGTAGTGGGCCTGAGGACCGGAAACCGGGCCGACGTGGCCAATCTTGACCACTTGCACGTCTTGTGCAGAGGCCATGCCAGCAACAGCAGCAATGGCGGCTGCGACGGTCAGTTTCAACTTCATTTGCATAAATACTCCGATTAGAAAATGGCTTAAGAGTTATCACTCCGTGAATGCACAAAATTCACGAGCGTGACAATAGCGCAATTTCCGGGCCCACAACATAGGGGTAGGCGCGAGGTCGGCAGATTGTTGCTTTTTGTTAATGAAGCCAAATCCCTGCGGCGATCATTGCTGTCAGGCCATCGTCAGCTTGCTCGCCTCAGCCTCAATTGCTTTAGCCCTAAATCAAGGCGGGCTGCGGGTGGCAAGCTCATCAGCGACGGCATCGGACACCGACTGGCGCACGACAAATTCGATTTCTTCGCGCAGTCTTGGCACCAGTGATTGCGTTTGTTGCAACACCATGCTGGCAATGGCCTCCTTCAAGCGTCGCTCTAGCGACAGGTCCACACGCTGCATGACGCGGTGAATAATTTGATCTTCCAGCGCCTCGGCCGCCAAAGTCGCCGACTGCAAAGTCTGCTGATGCACCGTTTCCGTGCCCGGTTCGGCGCCTAAAGAGGGCGTGGGCTGCCCCGGAAGCATGCCCGCAGCCAGCGCGTCCTCTTCCCGCAAGGTCTGGGGTGTCTCCAGTGCCACGGTGGGCAACACCACCTCCGTCAAGGTGGGCACAAAACGAGGGGGAACGCGCGGGGGGGACTGCATCAAGCCGACTCCTTTAAGACCAGATCCTTGCGCTCGATCTCATAACCAAGCGATGCATATTGCTTCCAACGTTGCCGCGCCAAGGCACGATCTTCATCGTCCAGGCTTACCACCTCGATCACGCGCTCAAACCCGTCAAATCCAGCGGGCACCACATGGCCCAGGTTCAGCAGCACCTGCTTGTGCGGCAACACATCCAGTTGCGTGGTCAACACCACCGGAGATTGGTCGAATACCTCACGCGGCGCGCGATCGGTGGCATGGGGCACAAAGTCAAGTGCCGAAAACGTCCACAGCACAGTGTCGAGGCGTGCCAGTACCGCCCCCTCCCCGGTCACCACCACCTTCGCCCCCGAACCCACGGCCTTGCGCAGCAGGCGGCAGGCATAGGCCAGCTTGTCAGGTGCGTTGAAGTGAAAAGCTATGGCCGTCATCGCGAAACTGCCTCCGGTCGCAAACTCATGCCACGCGCTTGGCCACCGCGCGCGGCGCGGTCTTGGCGACAGCTTGGCGGCGCGCAGCCGTACGCGGCGTCACGGTTTTGGCCGGGCTCCCGGCCTGGCCCAATAGATAGTGCACCAGCAGGCCCACCGGCCGGCCAGTGGCGCCCTTGGCCGCGCCACTGCGCCACGCCGTACCGGCGATGTCCAGATGGCCCCAACGCGTCGTGCCGACAAAACGCTGCAGGAACTTGGCGGCCGTGACGGCACCCCCCGCACGCCCGGCGACGTTGGCGACATCGGCAAAGTTGCTCTTCAAGCCTTCGCCATATTCATCGTCGAGTGGCAAGCGCCAACCGGGGTCGAGTGCGGTGTCACCCGCTTCCAGCAGTGCCTGGGCGAGGCCGTCGTCGTTGGCAAATACGCCGCTGCGCACTCCACCCAGAGCCACCACACAGGCGCCCGTCAGGGTGGCAATGTCGATCACCGCAGCAGGCTTGAAGCGTGCGGCATAGTGCAGCGCATCACAGAGCACCAGACGGCCTTCGGCATCGGTATTGAGGTTCTCCACGGTTTGGCCGCTCATGCTGGTGACCACATCGCCCGGTTTCACGGCGCCGCCATCGGGCATGTTCTCGCAGGCGGGAATCAAACCCACCACATTGATGTTGGGCTGGATTTCGCCCAGCGCGCGGAACACACCCAGCACACTCGCGGCACCACACATGTCGAATTTCATCTCGTCCATCTCGGCCGAGGGTTTGATGGAGATGCCGCCGGTGTCGAAGGTGATGCCTTTGCCGACCAGCACATGGGGCGCGGCTGTTTTGGCGGCGCCTTCATAACGCAGCACGATGAAGCGCAGCGGCTCTTTAGAACCTTGTGCCACCGACATAAAGGTGTGCATGCCCAGCTTTTCGACCTCACGCGGGCCAAGCACCTCACATTTGATCTTGGCCAGCTTGGTCAAGCCTTTCGCCGCTTGTGCCAACAGCGTAGGCGTGGCGTGGTTGGCTGGACGGTTGCCCCACTCCTTGGTGAACTCTATGCCCGTGGCCAAGGCCTGGCCCAAAGCCAGCTCGGCGCGCCAAGGCGCGGCTTCTGGCAAGCCAAGCAGCACCCGCGTCAGGCTCCTGCCTTCTGCCTTGGGTTTGGTGGTGGTATAGACATAGGTGGTATCGGCCACGGCCAAAACCGCCGCGCGTATGGCGCCGGCTTGTGGTGTGCTGGCAAAAGCCAACACAAGTTTTTTGATTTTGCTGCCCTTCAGCACTGCGCAGGCGGCGCTGACGGCTTGGCGCACCTGTTTGGCGCTACCATCGCCCATCCCGGCCAACACCACTTTCGGGGCGGCCACACCATCGACACGGTAGGTCTGCAGCAGCTTGCCGGCCTTGCCTTCGAAATCCCCGGCTTTACCGGACTGCTCGATGAGCAGTGACAATGAACTCTTACCGGACTTGGCCAAGGCCTCAGGCACCAAAACCACCAATGCTTCACTCTTTTCTGCGGCGGCGCCGGCCAGATCCAACGATTTCAACTCAAAGTTCATAATTCACCCTTTCGTTGAAGACGATGTTATTCCATTCCTCCATTCGCAAAGAGCTGGCACGCAGTTTTGGCGCCACCTTGGTGGCCCTGGTCACCGTGGTCATGACCATGATGCTGATCCGCACCCTGGGCCAGGCCTCCAAAGGCAGCGTCAACCCGTCAGAGGTGCTGATGGTGATGGGCTACACCGTGCTGGGTTATCTGGCGCCCATCCTCACGCTGAGCCTGTTCATTGCGGTTGTCTCCACACTTTCGCGCATGTACCGCGAGAGTGAGATGGTGATCTGGTTTGCCGGCGGCCAGGGGCTTTTTGGCTTTCTGCGGCCGTTGCTGCGTTTTGCCTGGCCCATGCTGCTGGCCGTGGCCGGCTTGGCCTTGCTGGTGTGGCCATGGACCAACCAGCAAATTGCCGAAATGAAAAACCGCTATGAAAAGCGCGGCGACCTGGAGCGTGTGGCACCTGGCCAGTTTCAGGAATCGTCCAACGGCACCCGGGTGTTTTTTATCGACAAGGATTCACCCGACGCGCGCACCGGCAACAACGTGTTCATCTCGTCTGTCGACCATGGCAAGGAAGCCGTGACCTCGGCGCGCAGCGCCCGTATCGAGGTCGAAGAGGACGGACGCTTCCTCATGCTGCAAAACGGCCAGCGCGTGGAGTCCAGCATAGGCAAACTCGATCTCAAGGTCAGCGAATTCGACGAATACGGCACGCGTATCGGAGAAAAGGTGGTGGACGCCATGGCAGCCGTGCCCGCGCGCGCGCGCACCACGCTTGATCTGCTGATCTCGCGCACACGTAGCGACCTAGCCGAACTGGCGTGGCGCATCGGGCTGGCGCTGGCATCCTTTAATTTTGTGCTGATCGCATTGGCGGTGTCGTCGGGCAACCCCCGCTCGGCTCGCGGCGGCAACCAGATCCTGGCCTTGTTTACCTTTGTGGTCTATTACAACATGCTGAATTTGGGGCAAAACTGGATTGGCAACGGCTCCATAGGCTTTGCCCCATTTCTGCTCGCCTTGCACGGCGGCGTTTTTGTGCTGAGCATGGTGTGGCTCACGGTGCGCCACAACCGCTGGACCTTGCAATCGCTCACCCGCCCCAAGACGCAAGCCCCTACGCCATGAAAACCATCCGTCGCCTGCTCTACAAAGAAGTCCTTTCCGCCGTGGTGTTTGTGGCACTGGGCTTTCTTGCGCTGTTCTTCTTTTTTGACTTTATCGACGAACTGCGCGACCTCGGAAAACCCGGCTCCGCCAATTACGACATGCTGCGCCTGCTGCTGGTGGTGGCGCTCATGATCCCCAGCCACTTGTATGAACTGCTGCCCATCGCCGTGTTGATAGGCACCATTTTCGTGATGGCCCGGTTGGCACAAAGCTCGGAGTACACCATTCTGCGCACCAGCGGCCTCGGGCCCTGGCGCGCGCTGCAAACACTGCTGATCATGGCATTCGGTTTTGTGGTGTTGACCTTTGCGGTGGGCGACTATCTCGCTCCCGCCACCGACCGCGCCTCACAGTTGGTCAAGGCGCCCTTTGTCGGCGCGATTTCGATTGGCCAGACGGGCGCCTGGCTCAAAGAGAAGCAAGGCAATAACTCCTCGGCTGTCAACGTCGGCGCCCTGAAGGCCGGACGCTCCATGGAGAACATCCGTATTTTCGAGTTTGACGAACGTGGCCGCTTGAGCGCCAGCGTACAAGCCGCATCGGGCAGCTTCACCCCAGACAACAAAGCGTGGGAATTGACCAAGGTGCGGCGCACCGTGTTCGACACCAGCAATAACGAACAGGCTTCGGTGCAACGCACGCAATTGGACAGCTTGCGCTGGCCTACCGAAATCTCGGCGGAAATGGTGTCCACCGCCTTGCTCAAGCCCGATCGCATGCGCACCATTGACCTTTACCAATACATCACCCACCTGGAAGCCAATGGCCAGTCCGCGCAACGCTACGAAATCGAGTTCTGGCGCAAAGTGTTCTACCCCATCAGTTGCATCGTGATGGTGGTGCTGGCCCTGCCCTTTGCCTACCTGCATTTCCGCTCGGGCGGCATCGCCACCTATGTCTTTGGCGGTGTCATGGCCGGCATCAGTTTCTTCTTGCTGAACAACGTCTTTGGCTACATCGGCAACCTGCAGAATTGGCAACCCTGGCTCACCGCCGCAGCGCCGGGACTGATTTATTCGGTGTTATCGCTGGGGGCGTTTGGCTGGCTGGTATTAAAACGTTAGCAGCGATCACAGGCCATGCCCCGTAAAGGCATTCTTCTGTTCGCCCACGGCTCGCGTGACCCGCTGTGGCATCAACCTATGCAGGCCGTGGCTGCGCGTGTTGCCGCCCTGGAGCCGAATGCCGCCGTGTGTTGCGCCTACCTGGAACTCACCGAGCCGGATTTTGCAACTGCGGCCGCACAATTGCTGGCGCAAGGGGTGAGCAACATCACTGTCGTGCCCTTGTTTCTGGGAGTAGGACGGCATGCGCGAGAGGATTTGCCGCAACTGCTGCAGGCGGCTCAAACGCGCCACCCAAGTGTGGTGTGGAAGCTTCAACCGGCGGTGGGAGAGCATCCAGAGCTGATCGATTTGATTGCCAAAATCGCGCTTGGCTGACTTTCAATAGAGCACTGATGCATAATGAATTTCAACGTTAGCTGAAATTCGATATGAATCTACACCAATTTCGCTTTGTGCAGGAAGCGGCACGCCGCGGCCTGAACCTGACCGAAGCGGCAAAGGCCTTGCACACCTCGCAACCGGGCGTGTCCAAAGCCATCATCGAACTCGAAGAAGAGCTGGGCGTCGAGATCTTCGCGCGCCATGGCAAGCGCCTCAAACGCATCACCGAACCCGGCCAGCACGTGCTGCAAAGCATAGAAGCCATCATGCGCGAAGTGGGCAACCTGAAGCGCATTGGTGAACAGTTCAGCGCCCAGGACAGCGGCACCTTGTCGATTGCCACCACCCACACCCAGGCGCGCTACGTGCTGCCCGTGCCCGTGGCGCGGCTGCGTGAAAGCTTCCCAAAGGTCAACGTCAGCCTGCACCAGGGTGCACCCGACCAGGTGGCGCGCATGCTGCTGGATGAAGTGGCCGAAATCGGCATCGCCACCGAATCGCTGTCCAACTACCCCGAACTGGTGACGCTGCCCTGTTATGAATGGCAACACGTGGTGGTGTTGCCGCCCACCCACCCGCTGGCCGCCAAAGAGCGCCTCACGCTGGAAGATATTGCCAAAGAGCCGCTGATCACCTACCACCCCTCATTCACCGGGCGCACCAAGATCGACCAGGCCTTTGCCTCGCGCAAGCTTGAGCCACGCATTGCGCTCGAAGCCATCGACTCGGACGTGATCAAGACCTACGTGCGCCTGGGCCTGGGAATAGGCATCGTGGCCGAAATGGCGGTGCGCGACGACGTCAACTCCGACCTCATCACCCGCCCCGTGGGTTCGCTGTTCGGCATCAACGTGGCACGTGTTGCGTTCAAACGTGGCGCCTATTTGCGCAACTTTGTCTACCAGTTTGCCGAGCTGCTGAGCGACCGCTTGAACCGTAATCTGGTCGCCAAGGCCATGAACGGCCACGTCAACGATTATGAGCTTTGAACACCCCCAGGTTGCGCACTGCGTGTAGCTGCCCACCCCCTTGCAGGGGGCACCACCGACGGCCCGGCGAAGCCGGTTCCGTGGTGATTCTGATCTGGAACCGTGTTCGCCTTAACTAACCGTTAAAACCGTACGATCACTTTTTGTTTTTTGATTCAACCGCCCAACTGATTGTTTTGCGACCATGAGCACCGAGACAACTGCCAACACCACACCCCGCACCCCCGTCCTGCAAACCAAGCTGCCCGCCGTGGGCACCACCATCTTCACGGTGATGTCGGCGCTGGCGGCCGAAAAAGGCGCGGTGAATCTGGGTCAGGGTTTCCCTGACTTCAATTGCGACCCGGCACTGGTCAACGCTGTGACCTCGGCCATGCAGGAAGGCCTGAACCAGTATCCGCCCATGACCGGCGTGGCGCCGCTGCGTGAAGCCGTGGCAGCCAAGATTGAGGCGCTGCACGGCTACAAATACAACCCGGCCAGCGAGATCACCATCACGGCCGGCGCCACCCAGGCCATCATCACCGCCATCCTGGCCGTGGTGCGCGCCGGTGATGAAGTCATCGTGCTCGAGCCCTGCTACGACAGCTACGTGCCCAACATCGAATTGGCCGGTGGCACCGTGGTGCGTGTGCCGCTCACGCCGGGCACTTTCCGCCCCGACTTCGACAAGATCGCGGCGGCCATGACGCCCAAGACCCGCGCCATCCTGATCAACTCGCCGCACAACCCCAGTGCCACCATCTGGTCGCGCGAAGACATGCTGCAGTTGCAGGACTTGCTGGCGCCCACCGACGTGCTGCTGATCAGCGACGAGGTCTACGAACACATGGTGTTCGACCAGCGCCAACACGAAAGCGCGGCGCGTTACCCCGGCTTGGCGGCGCGTGCCTTCATCGTCTCCAGCTTCGGCAAGACCTACCATGTCACCGGCTGGAAAGTGGGCACCGTGGCCGCACCGGCCAGCCTCACGGCCGAGTTCCGCAAGGTGCACCAGTTCAACGTGTTCACCGTCAACACGCCGGTGCAGCACGGCCTGGCGCGCTACATGGCCAACCCGCAGCCCTACCTGGACCTGCCCGCGTTCTACCAGCGCAAGCGCGACCTGTTCCGCGCAGGCCTGGCGAAAACCCGCTTCAAGCTCCTGCCCAGCGAAGGCAGCTACTTCCAGTGTGTGGATATTTCGGCCATCAGCGACCTGAGCGAGGCCGACTTCTGCCTCTGGCTCACGGCTGAGATTGGTGTGGCGGCGATTCCACTCTCGGCGTTCTACGGCAACCAGTTCGACCAGCGCGTGGTGCGCTTCTGCTACGCCAAGAAAGACGAAACCCTGCAACTGGCACTCGATCGCCTGGCCAAGCTGTAAAGCTACAGCCTTGTCAGTACGGTATTGGGCTCGCGTGTTATGGTGAACACCGAGCCCGCCTTCTAAAAACCGTCAGTTCCCCCGGGCTCGCACCTCTCATGGAGGAGACATGTCGACCCGTTCTCCATCAGGGCTGGCGCAGCCCGGCTCTTTTGATACGTCTGCCGCACAGTCCGTTCAGGCCGCGCAGGCCGCCGGGGCGTTGATCGCCCTTGCCCACCAGCGCTCGCTGGCCCACGGCCTGCAGGCGCACGACGCCGCCGACCTGCACGCCCTGCCCGACCACGCCCTGGGCGAATTACGTGCGCGCAATCTCGCCTTGTGCAGCCACGCCCTGCCGGTGATGGAAACGCTCTACCAGCAGATCATCAGTACCGACAGCATGGTGATCCTGACCGACAGCACCGGCACCATCTTGCATGCGCTGGGCGACGACGACTTTCTGGCCAAGGCCAACCGCGTGGCACTGCGCCCGGGTGTGATCTGGTCCGAGCAAAGCAAGGGCACCAACGCCATTGGCACGGCCCTGGTCGAGGGCACGCCCACACAAGTCCACGCCGGTGAACACTTCTTGCGCGCCAACCATTTCATCACCTGCTCGTGTGCACCCATCCTCGACCCGGCGGGCCACATCATGGGCGCGCTGGACGTCAGCGGCGACCAGCACAGCCAGAACAAACACACCATGGCCCTGGTGCGCATGTCTGCGCAAATGGTGGAAAACCATGTGTTCCACAAAAGCTTTGAGCAGCAGGTGCTGGTGTACTTTCATGCGCGACCCGAGTTCATCGGCACCCTCATGCAAGGCATGGCGGCGTTCACGCCCGACGGGCGTTTTCTCTCGGCCAACCGCAGCGGGCAATTCCAGCTCGGCATGCCCTTGCGCGCCCTGCAGGCGCATACCTGCTCTTCGCTGATGGGCATGGAGATGGCCACGGTGTTGGCGCACTGCCGCAGTGCCACGCCCGAGCTGTTGGGCATGACACTGCCCAGCGGCGTCAAGGTGATGGCGCGCGCCGAGTACCACCCGTTCACGCAGCAGCGTCGTTTTGCGTTTGATGTTGGCCGGTTTGATGATGTTGCGCTGGCGCCAGCGCCTTCAAAGCCCACCCCTCAATCCTCCCCTAAGCCAGCCCTTTCCAGCCTGCGTTACCTCAACACCGGCGACCCGCAACTCGCCCAGGCCTTGCAACGCGTCAGCAAGCTGCTGGGCCGCGACATCGCCACGCTGATCACGGGTGAAACCGGCACCGGCAAAGAGCTGCTGGCCCAGGCCATCCACAACGACTCACCACGCCGCAGCGGCCCGTTTGTGGCGCTGAACTGCGCCGCCATTCCTGAAACCCTGATCGAGTCGGAACTGTTTGGCTACGACGATGGCGCCTTCACCGGCGCGCGCCGCAAAGGCAGCGTGGGCAAGATTGTGCAGGCGCATGGCGGCACCTTGTTTCTCGACGAGATTGGCGATATGCCTCTGCAGATGCAGGCACGCTTGCTGCGGGTGCTGCAGGAGCGCAGCGTCACCCCGCTGGGCGGCAGCCGTGTGGTGCGAGTGGACGTGGCCGTGGTCTGCGCCACACACCGCAACCTGCGTGAGCTGATCGCCGCAGGCCGTTTCCGCGAAGACCTGTACTACCGGCTCAATGGCCTGGTGGTGAAGCTGCCGCCGCTGCGCGAGCGCACAGACCTGGCCGCCGTGGTGGCGCGCATGCTGCAAAACCAAGCTGAAGCCACATCGCCACAAGGTGTTGGCGCCGAGGTGATGGCCTTGTTCCACAGCCACGCCTGGCCTGGTAACCTGCGCCAGTTGGCCAATGTGCTGCGCAGCGCCGCCGTGCTGGCCGAGGGCGAAGCCGAGATTCGGCACGAGCATCTACCGGACGACTTTCTCGATGAATGCGCAACGCAGCCCAAGTCACAGCAGCCGGCCTATGCTCCCGCAGCCGCCACCCCACGCCTGCAGCAGGTGACCGCAGACGCCATTGCCCAGGCGCTGGCCCGGCACCAAGGCAATGTGTCGGCCGCTGCGCGCACGCTGGGTGTGTCACGCAACACGGTCTACCGCTACACCAAAGCTTAGAAAGCGCTTAGAAGAAACCGAGCTTGTCGGGTGAATAACTCACCAACAGGTTCTTCGTCTGCTGGTAGTGGTCCAGCATCATGCGGTGGTTCTCGCGGCCAATGCCCGACTGCTTGTAGCCACCAAACGCAGCGTGCGCCGGATAGGCATGGTAACAATTGGTCCACACCCGGCCCGCCTGGATGCCACGGCCCATACGAAAGGCGGTGTTCATGTCGCGCGACCAGACACCGGCGCCCAGACCATACAAACTGTCATTGGCAATTTCCAAAGCCTCGGCTTCGTCCTTGAAGGTGGTGACCGACAACACCGGGCCAAAGATTTCTTCCTGGAAGATACGCATCTTGTTGTGCCCTTTGAACACCGTTGGCTCAACGTAGAAGCCGCCCAGCGCGTCGCCGGTCTGCATACGCCGCTCGCCGCCGGTGAGCAGGGTGGCACCCTCTTGTTTGCCGATCTCGATGTACGACATGATTTTTTCAAGCTGTTCCTGCGAGGCTTGCGCACCCACCATGGTGGTGGCGTCCAGAGGGTGGCCTTGCTTGATGGACTTCACACGCACCAGCGCACGTTCCATGAACTTCTCGTAGATCGACTCCTGCACCAAGGCACGGCTGGGGCAGGTGCAGACCTCGCCCTGGTTGAGCGCAAACATAGAGAAGCCTTCAAGCGCCTTGTCGAAAAAGGCATCGTCCTTGTCCATCACATCGGCAAAGAAGATGTTCGGGCTTTTGCCGCCCAGCTCCAGGGTCACAGGAATCAGGTTTTGGCTGGCGTACTGCATGATCAAACGGCCGGTGCTGGTCTCGCCGGTGAACGCAATCTTGGCGATGCGTGGGCTCGATGCCAGCGGTTTGCCGGCCTCCAGACCAAAGCCGTTGACCACGTTGAGCACACCCGGTGGCAGCAGGTCGCCGACCAACTCCAGCAACACCAGGATGGATGCCGGGGTTTGCTCGGCCGGCTTCAGCACCACGCAGTTGCCCGCCGCCAGTGCCGGGGCGAGTTTCCACACCGCCATCAGGATGGGAAAGTTCCACGGAATGATCTGCCCCACCACACCCAGCGGCTCGTGGAAATGGTAGGCCACGGTGCTGCTGTCGATCTCGCTGATGCCGCCTTCCTGCGCGCGTATGCAGCCCGCAAAGTAGCGGAAGTGGTCAATCGCCAGCGGCAGGTCGGCGGCCAGGGTTTCGCGCAGCGGCTTGCCGTTGTCTATGGTCTCGGCCACGGCCAAGGTCTTGAGGTTGGCCTCCATGCGGTCGGCAATCTTCAGCAAGATGTTGGCGCGCACGGTGGTCGAGGTTTTGCCCCAGGCGTCCTTGGCCTTGTGCGCCGCATCGAGTGCGGCCTCGATGTCTTTGGCGTTGGAGCGCGGAATGCTGGTGAACGCCTTGCCGGTGATGGGTGTGGCATTGTCAAAGTACTGTCCGTCGATGGGCGGCAACCACTCGCCGCCGATGTAGTTGCCGTATTGCTTCTTGTAGGGGTTTTCTAGGCCGAAGTGCTTGATCTCTGCCATGTCCATGGTGTTGTCTCCTGCTGGCGGGTTTGAAGGGCTTGTGACATCTGCGAGCCGCAAGCTAAGCGGCTCACCCCAGGCATTGCGCAAAGCGCGTACCAAGCAATACCAAACGCCTGGACATCGGCGCCAAGCCAATGCCGGCGCGGCATTCGGCACTGTTTAATGGCGAGAGCCCATCAGTGTCAGCAACTGCGCAGTTGCGCCAACACGGCACAACTGCGCAGAAACTGAACACTGCTGAACACTCTTCAGAAACCAAAACGCCGCCAGCACAGCAGTGCTTGGCGGCGTCTGTACACAAGCCCGTTGACGCTATTGTTTCAATAGCTTCCTACGCATGCTCGGAAAGCGCAAAAGGCCTTTTCTCCTTAAACCCCAACCTAGCTCTTGCCGGCCAGGCCCAGCCGCTCTATCGTCGCCTTCTCGGCCACAAAGGTCTCGCGCGCGTACTGCGTGTAGGCGGCGGTGTCCTTGTAGATCACGGTCTGGTCGTACTTCTCGAACGTGGCCAGCACCGCTGGATCCTCCAGCGTTTTGCGGAACGCATCGTGGATGGTTTTCACCACGGCGGTATCCATGCCCTTGGGCCCACACACGCCAAACGGCGAATCTGACACCGTCTTGTAGCCCAGCTCGTCCAGCGTGGGCACGCTAGGCCAACGCTTGGTGCGCTGCGAGCCGTAGGTGGCCAAGAGGCGCAGCTTGCCGGCGTCGACGTGCGGGCCCCAGCCGGTGGCGTCGGTGGCGGCCATCACATGGCCGCCCAGCACGGCCTGCATGTTGTCGGCATTGCCTTTGAAGGGCACATGGCGCAGCTGTATGCCGGCCGTCTGCGCAAACTCTTCCACCGCCAGGTGTGGGCTGGTGCCGGTGCCGGTGGAGCCATAGGTCACCTGGTCGGGATTCTTCTTGGCAAAGTCCACCAGGTCCTTGATGGTCTTGAACGGTGAATCGGCCGGCACCACCAGGCCAAAGGTGTAGCCCGTGAGGCACACGATCCAGGTGAAATCCTTCAATGGGTCGTAGGCCGTTTTCTGCATGTGCGGAAAACGGAACGCACCAAACGGCACTTGCGACAAGGTATAACCGTCGGCCTTGGCGTTGACCAGCTCATTGGCGCCCAGCATGCCGCCCGCGCCGGGCTTGTTGTCGACAATGATATTGGTGTCGCCCAGGTTGCGGCTGGCGCTCACGGCCAGCGCGCGTATCACCGCGTCGGTGGAGCCGCCCGCAGGCCAGGGACAGATCAGGCGTATGGGCCGCGCTGGATAAGCCTGGGCGCGCACCAGGGCGGGCACAGCCAGGCCCGCCAAGGTGGCGGACGCTGTGGTTAAAGCAGTGGTTAAGAAATGGCGGCGTTGTGGGGGCTGTTGGGGCATGCTGTTGTCTCCTCTGATGGGGCGTCGGCCAGCTTACGCAGCCCGCCGCCACCAACACCCTAGGAAAACCCTGCGCCGCTGTCGCCGCCAGCTCAGTTCTTCTGCAGCAACGGCAATCGGCTAGGCCGCCTGTGCCGCCCCGCGCCGCACAAAGCGCCCAGCGCGCTGCCCGGTCGCGCGCTGCTCTGCGGTGTAGCTCAACACGCCGTTGACCCACACCTTCTCTATGCCCGCACTGAACTGCTTTGGCGACTCGAAGGTGGCCTTGTCTTGCACGACTTCGGGGTCGAACACCACCACGTCGGCCATGAAACCGGCGCGCAGCACACCACGCTCGCCCATGCGAAAACGCCGGGCCGACATGCCGGTCATCTTGTGCACCGCCTGTTCCAGGCGCAGCAAACCCTTTTCGCGCCAATAGCTGGCCAACACACGCGGGAACGCGCCCCACAGGCGTGGGTGCGGGCGCTCGTCGTGCGGCAGGCCGTCGGAGCCTATCATCGACAAGGGATGCGACACCACGCGGTCCACGTCGTCTTCGCGCATCTGGAAGTAACAGGCACCGCCGGGCTTGAGGCGCAGCGCCGCTTCCTGCTGCGTCACGCCCCATTCCTTGGCGATGTCGGCGAGGTAACGGCCGCCCATTTCGGGGTGCGGCTGGCTGCCGGTGATCAGGATGTCGATGATGCCGTCAACCAGGTCTTCACGCAGCACGGTCGAGCCCGCGGTATAGGGGTAGACGTCCATCGCGATCTCCTGGCCCTTGGCCATCTCTTCGATCAGCGGCAGCGTCTCCTTGGTGCGGCCCCAGTTGGCCGGGCCAGCGCATTTATGGTGCGACAACACCAGCGGCAGGCCCGACTGTTTGGCCGTGGCCGCAGCCTCTTGCAGCGCGGGCAAGATGCCCGCCAGTTCGTCGCGGATATGAGTGGCGTAGACGCCGCCGTTGCGCGCGGCCACCGTTGCCACGGACACCAGCTCGGGCATGTCGGCGGCATAAGCCTCGGCGTAGAAGATGCCGGACGACAAACCGAGTGCGCCCGCGTCCATCGCCTCCTGCATGTCCGCGGCCATCGCATCGCGTTCGGCCTGGGTGGCTGCATGGCGCAAGTCACTGATGTGGCGCATGCGCAGCGCGGTGTGGCCCATGAGGGCGGCCACATTGACAGCGGGTGTGGCGGCATCGACCGACTGTGCGTACTCGGCCATGCTGGCATGGCGGAACTGCAGACGGCCCAGCAGCGACAGCGGTGCGGCCGGCACCTCGGTCACCACCGGCGCCAGCGAGATGCCGCAGTTGCCCACGATCACCGTGGTCACGCCTTGCGACAGCTTGGGCAGCATGCCCGGGTCGTCCAGCACCGCGGCGTCGTCGTGGGTATGCACGTCGATAAAGCCTGGGGCGACCACGCGGCCGGTGCAGTCTATGCTTTCCACCGGGCCGTAAGCATCCAGGGTGGCGGCGTCGATTTCACCGGTCTTGGCCAGCGCCACAATGCGCTCGCCAGCCAACAAGATGTCGCCCTGCCAACGCGGGCTATCGGTGCCGTCAACGATCCAGCCATTCTTCAGAAGGGTTGCTTTGCTCATGGTTTAGCTTTCATTTCTAGGATTCGGTGTTGCCGGAGAACTCGGCACTGTCGAACCCATGCTTGTGCAGCAGTTGTTTGAATTGCTGCAGGCCGCGTGTGGCCACGGGCCCGAGCTTTTGCGCCAGGCGCACCATCAAAATTTCAATCACCACCAGATGCGCCAGATAAGCCTCTGTGCCCACACGCATCACCGCGTCCTGGGGCACCGAGACCGCCAGCACCAGATCGGCCACTTCGGCCAGCGGGGTATCGGGTTGCGTCAAGGCCACCACCGTGGCGCCCTGCGAGCGCGCAAAACGTGCGGCCTCCACCGTGTAGGGCATGCGCCCCACATGCGAGATGACAAAGGCCACACCGTCCGGCCCCAGGGTATTGGCCGACACCAGTTGCTGGTGTGCATCAAAAATGGCATTGGCCGTGCAGCCCAAACGGAACAAGCGGCTTTGCAGCTCGCTGGCCATGAAGGTCGATGCTGCACCAACCGAATAACAATCGATGCGCCGCGCCGCGGCCAGCTTGTCGGCCACTTTGTCTAGCACCGCGTGGTCTATGCGCCGCCCCAGATCGGTCAGCGACGACACCGCCGCATGCACGATCTTGTTCGACACGTCGCTCGCGCTGTCTTCGGCCAACACGCTGCGGTGCAGGTAAGAGCCCGAGACCGCCAGATCCTGCGCCAGGGCCAGCATGAACTCGCGCACCGAGTCGTAGCCGAAGCTGCGGCAGGTGCGCACGATGGTGGGCATGGACACACCGGCTTGCTGCGCGAGTTGCTCCACCGTGGCCACCACGGCCGCGCGCGGGTCGTCCAGCACGATGCGCACCACATTGCGCTGCGCTTCGGGCAAGGCGGGTTGGCGTTCGCGCAACTGCTGCAACAGGCTGGAGGTCGTTGGTAATGCGGACATGTTGGTGCCGGGTTGGTTGTGCTGAGGCGTGCCGAAATCGTGCTGTCTTGGTTTCTAGAAGTGTGTGCTGATCGCGCCCGAAACCGACCAGTCGTCTTCGATCAGCGGCAGCCAGCGCCACTTGTCGAACGTGGTGCAGGGATGCGAAATACCCAGGGCCACACGGTCACCTACCGCTGGCACGGTGCCGGCAGGGTCGAAGCGCAGGTAGGCGTGTTGGTCGTTCAGCGCGCTGATGGTCCAGCCCGCAGGCGCGTCAACGGCTTCGCGTGTGCCACGGCGGGCCAGGCGCACCGGCATGGGCATTTCCAGGTCGTAAGACACATCGCGGCGGCCGCAGGTCAGCAGCGCCAGGCCAGGCTCGGGCACAGACTGCACCATGGCCCACACTTCTAGCGCGGGGCGCAGCGAGCTGTCCAGCCCTTCGCGCTGCTCCAGCACCTTCAGAAAACGCGCGTAGTTGCCATGGTCGTGGGTGATGTAGCAACCCGAGCGCAACACACCACGCACCGGGCGCGACAAGCCCCGGGTGCGCAGCAGCGGCACCACCAGGTCAAATACGGCCGAGCCACCGGCGGTGAGCAGAATTTCAGGGTCGGCAAACAGGCCACGGGTGTCGCACTCGCGCGCCACGTCGGTCACGCGGCGAACCAGCGCAGTCACTTCACGCGCATCGTGTTCACTTTCGCATCGCGCCACGCCACCTTCGTAACATTCAATGCCACCCAACTGCGCAGCGGGCGACACCGAGATGGCCTTGGCCAGGGCCAAGGCTTCGTCCAGCGTGCGGCAGCCGGTGCGCTGGCCGGGCACACCCATCTCCAGCAGCACATCGAAACGCCCGGTCGCCTTGCGACGTACGGCCCAGTCTTCAATCAAGGCCAGTTGCGCCAACGAGTCGACCAGGAACCACACACGCAAACCGGGCGTTTGCTGCAGCAGATGCTGCAGGCTGTCCAGGTCGGCATCACACACCACCTGGTTGGCGATGATGGCGCGGCGTGCACCGGCCTGCACCCCCACGGCCAGTTGGAAGATGGTGGCAAACGTCAGGCCCCAGGCGCCGGCCGCCAACTGCTGCGCAAACAGCTCGGGCGACATGGTGGTTTTGCCGTGCGGTGCCAGGTCAATGCCTTTGCGCTGCACAAAGTCCTGCATCCAGGCCAGGTTATGCGCCAGCGCTGAGCTGCGCAGCGCCACCACCGGGTAGGCCAGGTCATCGGCCAGCAGGTTCCAGCCTTTGGCGGCGATGGTGTCAGAGGTGCAGGCCGCAGCGGCAAGTGGGAAGCTCTTGCTGTGGGCGTCTAAGGTGAAGGCTGTTGTCATTTTTGGCTCACTTCTCGTTCACAAATTCAGGTTTTCCAGCAGGCGTTCCAATGGCCAGTCGCCACTTCGCGCAAAGCCATGTCGGCACTGGCACAGCGCTCTTCGGCCATGGGGCAACGTGTGCGAAACACACAACCCGAGGGCGGATTCGCCGGGCTTGGCAGGTCGCCTTGCAGCAGCGGAATGTCGCGCCTTTGGGCCGGGTCCGGGATGGGCGCGGCGGCCAACAGCGCCCGCGTGTACGGGTGCTGCGGGCTGGCGTAGAGCGACTCGGTTGGGGCGATTTCCATCACCCGGCCCAGGTACAACACCACCACGCGGTCACACAGGTATTCGACCACATCCAGGTCGTGCGAAATGAACAGCAGCGTCAAGCCCAGTTGTTCTTTCAGCTCCATCAACAGATTCACCACCTGCGCCTGAATCGACACGTCGAGCGCCGACAAAGGCTCGTCGGCGACGATGAACTTGGGCTCCACCGCCAGGGCACGTGCAATGCCTATGCGCTGGCGTTGGCCGCCCGAAAACTCATGCGGAAAACGCTCGGCGTGTTCGGGCCGCAAACCCACTTGCTGCAACAGCTCGTGGATGCGCGGCAGGCGCGCCTTGCCCTTGGCCAGGCCGTGTGTGTCCAGCGCCTCGGCCAGCACTTCGCGGATACGCATGCGCGGGTTCAAGCTGGCGTAGGGGTCCTGGAAGATGATCTGGATCTTCGAGCGCAGCGGCCGGTACTGGCCTTGCGACAAACCCGCCAGGTCCACGCCACCGGCCGTGTTTTCACCAAAATAACGCATCTCGCCACTGGTAGGGTCGACCAGGCGTGTGAGCAAGCGGCCAATGGTGCTTTTGCCCGAGCCGGACTCGCCCACCAGGCCCAGGGTTTCGCCCTTGCGGATGGTGAAGCTCACATCGTCGACGGCGCGCACCGGGTGGGTGCCGCTGCCAAAGTATTTGCGCAGATGCTGGATCTGCAACAGCGGTTCGGCCTCCACTGCTGTGGGGGCCACGATTTGGTCCAAAACGGCGTTCATACAGTGGCTTCCTCTCGGTGGATGCAGCGCACCATGCGCTGAGCGCCTACGGCTTCCAGCGCGGGCATGCGGGCTTCGCAGGTATTGGTTTTGCGATCGCAGCGCGGCGCATAGGCGCAGCCCGGTGGCGGCGCCAAGGGGCTGGACACCTGGCCGGGAATGGCCACCAGACGTGGGCGTTTGCCAGGGTGCGCTGCTTGCCCGGCCTCCTTGGCCGCTTCCATCTGGCGCTTGCGTGCCACGCCAGGCAGGCAAGCCAGCAGGCCACGTGTGTAAGGATGCTCGGGCCGTGCAAACAGGTCGTGCACACGCGCCGACTCCACAATGCGCCCAGCGTACATCACCGCCACGGCATCGGCGTATTGCGCCACCACACCCAGGTTGTGTGTGACGAACAACATGCTCATGCCAGTCTCTTTTTGCAGGCGGCCCATCAGCGCCAGAATCTGCGCCTGAATGGTCACGTCGAGTGCAGTGGTCGGCTCGTCGGCAATCAGCAGCGTGGGATTGCAGGCCATGGCCAGCGCAATCATCACGCGTTGGCGCATGCCGCCGGAAAGCTGGTGCGGATACTCGTTGACGCGCTGTGCCGCGGCCGGGATCTCCACCAACTGCAGCATGCGTTGCGCATGTGCATGCGCGGTGCGGCCGTCCATGCCCAGGTGCAGACGCGCCGATTCGGCGATCTGCTCACCCACGGTCAGTACCGGGTTCAGGCTGGTCATGGGCTCCTGGAAGATCATCGCCAGCTCGTTGCCACGCAGCTTGCGTTTGGCGGGCTCGGCCATGGCCAGCAGGTCTACCCTTTGGCCATCGCGCTGCACAAACCAGGCTTGGCCGTCGACCTGGGCCTGCGAGGTTTTGGCATGCAGACCCATCAGCGTGAGGCTGGTGACCGACTTGCCGGAGCCCGACTCGCCCACCAGGGCCAGCGTTTCGCCGGGGTGGATGGCGAACGACACGTCGGCCACACTTTGGATGCGCCCGGCATCGGTGGCGAACGAGGTGGAGAGGCCCGTCACTTCCAGTCGGGCCATGTTCGTGGGGGTATTGTTGTTTTCGCTCATGGCAATCTCACACGGCTTTCTTCAACTTGGGGTCGAGCAAGTCGCGCACACCGTCACCGAGCATTTGCAAGGCCAGTGCGGTGATCACGATCGCCAGGCCCGGCGTCAAGATGGTCCAGAAGGCTTTGTCGGCATATTCCAGGCTGCCCGCAATCATCGTGCCCCAGGTTGGAATATCGGGTGGCACACCCACGCCAAGGAACGACAAACCGGCTTCGGCAAGAATGGCGTAGGCGAAGATAAAGGTCACCTGCACCAGAATGGGCGACATCAAATTCGGCAGTATGTGTTTGAGCAAGATGCGTGGCGTGCGCACACCCAGCGCACGCGCCGCGTCGACAAACAACAGCTCACGCAGCACCAGCGTGGCGGCGCGCACCACCCGCGCCACGCGTGGGGTGTAGACGATGACCAGCGCCAGCATCACGTTCCACAACGACACGCCCAGAATCGACACCAGGGCAATGCCCAGCAGGATGTCGGGGAAGGACATCATGGCGTCGACGATACGCATCAGCGGCGCGTCCAGGCGACGGAAGAAGCCCGCAAAAATGCCCAGCAGCGTGCCCAGCAGCACCGCGCCACCGGCGGTGATGAAACCGATCAACAGCGAGTAACGTGCACCGTAGACGATGCGCAGCATCACGTCGCGGCCCAACTCATCGGTGCCGGCCCAATGCGTGATGGACGGCTCTTTGAGACGCTGGCTGATCTCCAGCGCGTTAGGGTCGGCGTCGGTCAGGAACGGGTAAACCACGGCCACACCCACCACCAACAGCAGCACGATGGCCGAGGCCAACACCACCTTGCGCGCGAACAGGCGGCGCAGCGTGACAAGGAAGCGACTCCAGCTAGAGGTCGGATTCATTTGGACTCCAGACGGATACGGGGATCCACAAGGGTGTAGAGGAAATCGATCGCCAGGTTGATGAACACGTAGATCGCAGCAATCACCAACAACGTGCCCTGGATCACCGGGTAGTCACGGCGCAGCACCGCACGCACCACCAGGTTGCCCACGCCGGGCAGGTTGAACACGGTCTCGGTGACCACGGTGCCACCTATCATCAGCGCCAGGGTCAGCCCCAGCACGGTGACGATGGGCACCAGCGCGTTGCGCAGCACGTGTTTGATCATGATCACGCGCTCGGGCAGGCCCTTGGCACGCGCCGTGCGCACATAGTCTTCACCCAGGATGTCGAGCATGGAAGCGCGTGTGAAACGGATGATCAGCGCCGAGTTCAGCAGGCCCAGCACCAGCGCTGGCAGCAGCAAGTGGTGCAGGCGGTCGGCAAAACCAGCCGTGGGGTCGCCATAACCCGAGGCCGGAAACCAGCCCAGCTTGACGGCGAACAACTGGATCAAGATCAGGCCGAGCCAGAAGCTGGGCACACTCGCCCCCAGCATGGCCACGCTGCTCACCGCCTGGTCGGCCGCACTGCCGCGCCAGATGGCAGCCGCCATGCCCGAGGGAATGCCTATCAGCGCCGCAATCGCCACGGCAAACAGCGCCAGGAACAGCGTAGGTTCGGCACGCTCCATCAAAGCCTGTGCCACCGGGCGCTGCAAGAACAGCGACTGGCCCAGATTGCCCTGCAGCAACTCGCCCACCCACAACGCAAACTGCGTGGGCAGTGGTTTGTCCAAGCCGTATTGGGTGCGTGCGTGGGCAATGTCTTCGGCCGTGGCCTGGTCGCCCAGCAATAGCGCCACCGGGTCGCCCGACGCAAGGCGCGTCAACGCGAACACCAGCACCGCAACCAAGGCGAGCACCACCACAGCCCCGCCCAGGCGTTTCAATAAAAAGTGCATGATTTAGTTCTCCAACGTCTGCATTTGCCCGCTGGGCAGTATGGTCCCATCAAAGGGCGAACAGGGATGCCCAAAGCATCCCCTGCCCCCTAGGGAAACTCCACGGAACTGGCTTTGCCAGGCCGTAGGAGTTGCCCCCTGCAAGGGGGTGGGCGGCTACACGAAGCGAGCAACCTGGGGGTGAGCCTTATTTCGCCAGGCTGGTATTCCAGAAGAACGGCCAGATCGCTGGCGTGTAGCCTTGCAGCTTGGCCGAACGCGCCGACAAGGCGTTGAACTTGCCGACTTCGACAAACGGCACTTCGTCGTACACCGTCTGCTGCACCTGGCCCCACAAGGCGCCGCGCTTGGCGATGTTGGTTTCCTGGTTGAAGGCTTGCAGTGTGCTCTTCTTGGCAGCGGAATCCCACCAGCCAGGCGCACCGTCACCCAGTTGTGGCGGCGACAGCATGGGCTCGGGGAACAGGCCGGAATGGGTGAAGTACACGTCCCATAGCTTAGAGTCGTTGCGGCGCTGCACCAGCGTGGCCCAATCGACCACCTGCAGATCGGTCTTGAAACCGGCCTTCTTCAACTGCTCGGACATCACCAGCGCCATGTTGTAGTGGAACTCATACTGGCGGCTGGCCATGATGCGCACCGGCTGGCCGTTGTAGCCAGCCTTGGCGGCTTGCTCCTTGGCCACAGCCGGGTTGCGCTCGTTGTAGAGCTTGCCACCGGCTTCAGAGTAATAAGGCGTGCCCTTGGGGAAGAAGTTGGGCTCGACCACGAAGAAGCGGTTGTCGCCAAAACCGGCGGCCAGCATTTCGCCCGCACCCATGGCGGTCTGCACGGCCTTGCGCATGGGCTGCTGGGCCAACACACCTTCCTTGGTGTTGAACACGATGTAGGGGAAACCAAAGTTCTTGGTCACGATGGGCACTACGCCAGGTGCACCCTTTTCAACGCGGCCAATGGCCTCCACGGGCAGCAGGTCAGCGTATTGGAACTGGCCCGACAGCGCACCTTCGACGCGCGTGTTGGCGCTGGGCACGGGCACAAAACGCAACTCATCCAGCAGCGCTTCGCGGCGGCCGGCGTAGCCGCTGGGGGCTTCCTTGCGGCTGCTGTATTCGTCGAAACGCGTCAGCACGGTGAACTGGTCGGGGCGGCGCTCCTTAAACTTGTAGGGGCCGGTGCCGATGAATTCCTTGAGTTGCGGCGCAATGCTTTCCTTGGCCATGATGGCGGCCATGCCGCTAGGCAGGGCCAACTGGGCCAATAGCGGTGCGTAAGGCGCCTTGAGCTTCAGTTCCACACTCAGCGGCCCCTTGGCAGTGATGGAGGCCAACTCTTTGCCAACAGCCTTGCCACGTGGAGACAACTCCATCCAGCGCTGCAGCGAGGCCACCACGTCCTCGGCGTTCAGGTCGCGGCCGTTGTGCAGCTTCACACCCTTGCGCAGCGGGATGGTATAGGTCAGGCCGTCCTTGCTCACCGTGGGGGCAGCCTCGGCCAGCATGGGGGCGACGTTCCAGTTGCCATCAAAGGTGTAGAGCGTCTCGTAGACGTGCTGCATGATGGTGCCCACCAGATCGGCGGTGCTGACCATAGGGTCCAGACCCTGGGGTTCACCCACCATGGCTAGATTGGCTGCGCCACCCTTGGCTGGAGCCTGGGCCCAGGCGGCGCCAGACACCATGCAGCCCACGGCGGCGGCCAATGCCACGGCGCTGATGAAGCTGCGGCGTGCAGTCTTGTGTTGCTGCGCAGTGGTGCGTGCAAGGGCGCTGACTTGAGCAGCTTCAGAAATTTGCACCAGATTGAGTTCAGAAGTTTGCATCGTGGGCCTCAAAGTAATAGGATTACAACCAAAAGCACTATTCATGCCAAAAAACATGCACCAATGGCTTTAATCCCTCGATGCATGTAATATCTTTACACACAGGAGCCCACAAAATGACAGTAGAAACCCTTGGTCAATCCCCTATAGCATCTGACCGCCAAGCCCGCCCGCTCTCGCCCGCTGTGCGTGCAGGTGATTTCGTTTTCGTCTCTGGCACCGTGCCCACCGACGACCAGGGCCAAGTGGTACCAGGTGGCATAGAAGCCCAGACGCGCCAGGTCTTCAAACTGCTGGAAAAGGCCCTGGCGCTGGCCGATTGCACGCTGGCCGACGTGGCCAAGGTCAACGTCTGGCTGGACGATGCACGCGACTTCGGCAGCTTCAACCGCGTCTACATGGAATGTTTTGGCGACCACCGCCCGGCGCGCTCCACCGTGGAATCGCGCCTGATGATCGACGCCAAGGTCGAGATTGATGTAACGGCATACAAGCCTCGCTGACCACGCCCCCAACGGCCCGGTGCCCGAAAAAAGGGCTCGCGGCCCCCGTACAAGCCTGCCCTGGCGCCAATTCGTAAAAATCTGCAACCGTATTGGCGAAAATAGTGCTCTACTCGGTTGGCACACCAACCCCCGGGGAGGGCCTTCCGCATGCCGCAAACGGAATCCGCAGCCACCTTGAGCAGCCTTGCGCCACCGTCCGACATCAGCAAGCCATATGGTTTAACAAGAATCGTCTGTTTATTGGTCACGCTGCTGGGCCTGGCCGTTCTTTACGGCTGGGCCTTTGGGCTGCCGCTGTTGCGCAGCGTGATTCCCGGTGCGGTAGAGATGAAGGCCAATACGGCGCTGGGCCTGGTGGCCAGCGCTGCGGCACTGGCACTCATGACACTGCGCCGCAGCGCGAACCGCGAAGGCCGGGCCGCCGCCCAGCGCAGCCCCTTGGCGGCAGTGCTGTCGGCTGCGGTTGCCATACTCGGTTTGCTCACATTGGCGGAGTACGCCTTTGACTGGAACCCGGGCCTGGATGAATGGCTTTTCAAAGATAGCGCAGCGGCCTTCAATACCGCGCGCGGCCGCATGTCACCCTACAGTGCTGTCGCGTTTGTCTTGCTCGGCAGCGCGCTCATGGCACTCCCCTACCGTGGTCTGTCTCTGCTGGGGCGCGGTGCATCGGCGGTGTCGGTCGCCATAGGCTTGGTGTCCTTCCTGGGCTATCTGTGGAACATCAGTGAAATCGTCACCGACCGCATGATTCCGCCAGTGGCCGTGCACACCGCCTTGTGCTTCATCCTGCTGGGCAGCGTCATTTACCTCTGGAGCCGGGGCGCGCGCACGAACGCCCATACACGCACGCGCAGCCGGCTCGAAAACCTGGTGTTGGGTGGTTTCATTCCGGCCGCGCTGTTCGTGCTGGTCGGCGGCGGACTGACCTTCCGTGCGAACGAAAACTTTGCCGAAACCGCGCAGCTCGTCGCCCACACGCAAGAGGTCCGCGCTGAACTGAGCCGCGTCTACAGCGCCCTGGCCGCAGCCGAACTGGCGCGGCGCAATCAGATGCTGACCAATGACAGTCAGTTTGCTGAAGATTTTCATAGCGGCGCGAAAGCCGCACGCGAACACCTGGACACTTTGGCGGGCTTGATCAAAGACAACCCCGCGCAGCTGCAGCAACACCGGCAACTGGCGGATTTGACAGAACGTCGACTCAAAGCGCTGGACACGGTGGCCCAGGTCTTCCTGCATGAAGGCGGTCCTGCCGCGCAGCGCGCGCTGCGTACGGAAGCCAGCGAACGCCTGATGGCGAAAACGCAGGACGTCATCGAGCAGATGGACCAGGCCGAAGAGACTCTGTTGAACCTGCGCTTGCAGCGCGCGCAATCACAGCGGCATTGGATGCTGGGCGTGCTGATTGCCACGCTGGCACTGTTGTCTGGGGTTTTCATACGGCTGTTCCGCAATATTCGCCAGGAAGTGCTGGCGCGTGGCGAGGCCGAGGACCGTTTGCAGCGGCTGAACGCTGAGCTCGAAGACCGCGTGCTCGCACGTACGGCCGAGCTGGAGGTGCAGCAGTCGTTCCTGCGCCGCGTGATCGACCTGAACCGCAACCGCATCTTCGCCAAGGATTTCAGCGGCCGCTTTGTCTTGGCCAACGCGGCCATGGCCGAGGCGTATGGGCTCAAGGTCGAAGAAATCGTTGGCCGCACCGAATCCGAATTCAACCCCGACAAAGAACTGGTGCGCCAGTTCCAGGAAACCGACCAGCAGGTGATCGCCAGCGGCGAGGAACTGGTGATCGCCGAGCAGCGCGTGCGCAACGCCGAGGGAGAAACACGCTGGGTCTCCACCGTCAAACGCCCCATCCTGGCGCTAGACGGCAAATCCACCATTCTGCTCGGCGTCTCGACCGACATCACCGAGCGCAAGGCCGCAACCGACGAACTGCGCAGCATGGCGCTGACCTTGGAGCGGCGCGTGCAGGAACGCACGCTGGAACTCAGGGAAAGCAATGCCGCGCTGGAGCAGGCGCGGCTCGAATCCGACGCGGCCAGCCGCGCCAAATCGGCCTTTCTGGCAAACATGAGCCATGAAATCCGCACCCCCATGAACGCCATCATCGGGCTGACCCATTTGATGACGCGCGAGACCCGCGACGCGATGCAGCGCGACCGGCTCGACAAGGTCAGCAACGCCGCCCAGCACCTGCTGCAGATCATCAACGACATCCTCGACATCTCCAAGATCGAGGCCGGCAAACTCACCTTGGACGACAGGGAGTTCTCGCTCGATGAATTGTTGAGCGACGCAACCGAACTGGTGGCTGCGCAGGGCCGCGACAAGGGTCTGGAAATGATCCTAGACCAGGACCATCTGCCGCACCGAGTGCGCGGCGACCCGACGCGGCTGTCGCAGATCCTGATCAACCTGCTGGCCAACGCCGTCAAGTTCACCGAGCGCGGATGGGTGCGCCTGCGGGGGGAACTGCTCGCAGAAGAAGGACAACGCGTGCAACTGCGCTTTGAGGTGCAGGACACCGGGCCGGGTATTGACGAGGAACGCCAGCGCCTGCTGTTCAACGCCTTCGAGCAAGGCGACAACTCTTCTTCACGGCGCCATGGCGGCACCGGCCTGGGGCTGGCCTTGTCACGCCAGTTGGCGCGCTCCATGGGCGGCGACGCCGGTGTGCAAAGCGTGGTGGGCTCAGGCAGCATGTTCTGGTTCACCGTCACGCTCACGCGCGTGGCACAGGCGCAGAACTACGCGCCGGCGCCTGTCAGTCTGGCCGGGCTGCGCGCGCTGCTGGTCGACGATCTGCCAGAAGCCCAGGCCGTGATCGGGGATCGCCTGCGCCAGATGGGGCTCAAGGTCGATGCCTGCGGCAGCGGCGCCGAGGCCGTGCAACGCGTGTTGTCCGAACTGGCGGCAGGCCGCGCCTACGACGTGTTCCTGATCGACTGGCGCATGGAGCCCATGGACGGCATCGAGACCTTGAAGCTTCTGCGCGAGCGCGTGGGAGATGGTATGCCTCCGAGCATTCTGATCACGGCATTCGACCAGGATGCACTGGTGCGCCGGGCGCGCGAGGCAAGGTTTGACGCCGTGATGCTCAAGCCCATAGAAGCCTCGGCACTGCTGGACCAGCTCATGCTGCTGCTACGCAAGCAACCCCTGGCCGAACTGGCGCCGGCTTCCCAAGCCTCCAGCACCGAGCTCACACTGCAGCAACGGCATACCGGCCAGCGCATCCTGCTGGCCGAAGACAACCCGGTAAACCGCGAACTCGCACAGGATCTGCTGCAGATGGCCGGCTTGGTGGTCGAGACCGCAGAAGATGGCCAGCAGGCCGTCGAAATGGCGCTCTCCAGACCCTACGATGTGGTGCTGATGGACGTGCAGATGCCGTTGATGGACGGCATGGAGGCCACACGCGCCATCCGCAGCAGTCTGGGCCAAGCGGACCAGGTGTTACCCATCATCGCCATGACGGCGAATGCCTTCCTCGACGACCGCCAAGCCTGCCTGGATGCAGGCATGAACGACCACGTCGCCAAGCCAGTGAACCCTGAGCTGCTGTACGCGACCCTGCTGCGCTGGTTGCCGCCGCGGGACGGCGCACCGGCCGATGGCGCGATTAGATGACGGCGGTACCGCAGCGCGATGCCCGGAGAGAGGCCTGGACCGACCAGGCCGCCACGCTTACACGCATGGCCGCAAGAAAAAGATGGCGGCCTTTGGCGCTCCACGCGCGGGAGGCGGTCCGGGTGTAATAGCATTGGGTTTGCCCAATTCATGCTCAACCACCATTTCAGTCCATGAACAAATCAATAGACGTGGCCGCCCTTGGCGAAGCCATGCTTGAATTCAACCAAACCCACCCGGGTCAGCCGCAGTATCTGCAAGGCTTTGGAGGAGACACCAGCAACGCGGCCATAGCCGCCGCCCGCGCCGGCGCCAAATCGGCCTACCTCACACGTGTTGGTGCCGACACCTTTGGCCGCGCCCTGCTCGACCTGTGGGCCGGTGAAGACGTGGACACGCGCGCCGTCACCAGCGACAACACGCACCCCACCGGCATCTACTTCGTCACCCACGGCCCTCAGGGCCACGAGTTCAGCTACCTGCGTGCCGGCTCGGCCGCGAGTGTGATGACGCCGCAATGGCTGGACGGCACGGTTGCAGAGACCATTGCCCAGGCCCGCGTGCTGCACCTCTCCGGCATCTCCCTGGCGATCTCGCCCAGCGCTTGCGACACTTCGTTTGCCGCCATGCGCCTGGCCAAGGCCGCAGGCACGCTGGTGTCGTTCGACTCCAATCTGCGCCTCAAACTCTGGCCGCTGGACCGTGCCCGCGCCTGTATCGCCCAAGCCGTAGCGCTGTGCGATGTGTTTTTGCCCAGCCTGGACGACATGGTCACGCTGTGCGACCTGGGTCACCTCAGCGTCCAAGCCCTGCCCGATGCCGTGGCCGACTGGGGCCACGCCCAGGGCGCGCCCATCGTGGTGCTCAAGCTCGGCGCCGACGGTGTGCTGATCAGCCAAGGCCTGGGTGCCGACAACCGGCGCGAACGCATTCCCGGCCACAAGGTCCAGCTGGTCGACGCCACGGGCGCGGGCGACTGCTTCTGCGGCAACCTGCTGGCGCAGCTGGCCAAGGGTGTGGACGTGGTGCAAGCCGCGCGTTACGCCAACGCTGCCGCCGCGATCGCCGTGCAAGGCTTTGGCGCCGTGGCGCCGCTGCCACGCCCGGCCCAGGTGGAGGCCATGTTGTGAGCCAGCACGAGAACCACCACGCCACCTCTGTGATCGCCGTCGACTGGGGCACCTCATCGCTGCGCGGCGCGCGACTCGACGCCCAAGGCCGGGCCCTCGAAGAACGTGCTTTTGCACGCGGCATCATGACCGTGCCGCCTAGCGAATTCGCCTCGGTTTTTGAAGCCCTGTTCGGCGACTGGATGAGCACCGAAGGCACACTCTGCCTGATCTCCGGCATGGCCGGCAGCCGCCAGGGCTGGGTGGAAGCGCCCTACTGCGCCTGCCCCGCCGGGTTTGACGAACTGGCCGGCCAACTGGCCTGGCTGCCCCAGGGGGCGTTAAACCCCAAGGGCCACCGCATCGCCATCGTGCCCGGCATGAGCAGCGAAGAAGCCGGCGTGCCGGATGTGATGCGCGGCGAAGAGGTACAGATCTTCGGCGCCATGCAGCTCAGCGGCTGGCAAAACGGCTTGTTTGTGCTGCCCGGCACGCACAGCAAATGGGCCGTGGTGCAGGACGGCCGCATCACCAGCTTCAAGTCCTTCATGACCGGCGAGGTGTTCGCGGCGCTGAGCCAACACACCATACTGGCCAAAACCATCGCCACCGATGCGCCGTTTGACGAAGCCGCCTTCGCGCGCGGCGTGGCCAATGCACAGGGCCCGGCAGGCTTGCTGCACCACGCCTTCAGCGCGCGCACCCTGTCCTTGTTTGGCCGCATGCAGGCCGGACCGCTGGCCAGTTATTTGTCGGGCCTGGTGATAGGTGAAGAACTGCGCGCCCAGACCATAGGCCCGGTGGCCGAGGTGGTGCTCGTGGGCTCGCCCGGTCTCAACCAACGCTACAGCCTGGCGCTGCATGAACTCGGCCTGCGCTGCCAGACCTTTGGGTCCGAGGCCACCTGGCGCGGACTCGCCGCCCTGGCCGCCAAGGTCAACGCTTAACTGAACAGGATCTCCAGCATGTCCCCCCTAGAAAAATTCTCCACCCAGTTTGCGCGCATGCCCTTGGTGGCCATTCTGCGCGGCTTGACACCAGCCGAGGCACCGGACGTAGGTGCGGCGCTCACCGGCGCCGGTTTTGGCCTGCTCGAAGTGCCACTGAACTCGCCCGACCCCTTGACGAGTATTGCGCTGCTGGCCAAACAGCACCCCGAGGCGCTGGTTGGCGCCGGCACCGTGCTCACGCCAGCCCAGGTGCGCGACGTTCATGCCGCCGGCGGTCAACTCATAGTCTCGCCAAACTTCAATGCCGAAGTGGTGCGCGAAGCCGCCCGCCTGGGGCTGGTGTGCCTGCCAGGCATCGTCACCCCCAGCGAAGCCTTTGGTGCGCTGGATGCGGGTGCCACCGGGCTCAAACTGTTCCCGGCCGAGCTGGCCTCGCCGGCTGCGCTGAAGGCCATGCTGGCGGTATTGCCCAAGGGCACCTTGATGCTGCCCGTGGGCGGCATCACGCCGGGCAATATGGCCACCTGGCGCGCCGCTGGTGCGCATGGATTTGGCATAGGATCGGCGCTTTACAAACCCGGAAAATCTGCCACCGCCGTGCGTGAATCCGCATCCGAATTCATAGCAGCTTACGCAGGCTCTATAAGCACTTGAGCATGAAATCATTAGTCAACACCAAAATCAATCTCGACCTCGGCGGTAAAACCGTCATCGTCACCGGCGCGGCCCAGGGCATAGGCGCGGCCTGCGCCGAACGTTTTGCGCGCGAAGGTGCCAAGGTGGTGTTGGCCGATGTGCTGGACGAACCCGGCCAGGCACTCGCCAGCCAACTCGGCGGCCTGTATGTGCGCTGCGATGTGGGCGACAAGTCGCAGGTCGACGGCCTGGTGGCGCAAGCCGTGGCCACCTATGGCGGCATCGACGTGTTGGTGAACAACGCCGGCATCTTTCGCGCAGCCGACTTTCTGGAGGTGAGCGAAGCCGACTTTGATGCCGTGATCCGCGTCAACATCAAGGGCTCGTTCCTGGTGGGCCAGGCGGTGGCACGTGTCATGGCCGAGAGCCGTACCCAGGGCAGCATCATCAACATGAGTTCGGTCAACGGCGTGCTGGCGATACCCAACATCGCCAGCTACAACGTCAGCAAAGGCGGCGTGAACCAGCTCACGCGCGTGATGGCCCTGGCCCTGGCCGACAAAGGCATACGTGTGAACGCCGTGGCGCCCGGCACGATTGCCACCGAACTGGCCGCCAAGGCGGTGCTGACCAGTGCAGACGCGAAGAACCGCATCCTCAGCCGCACCCCCATGAAGCGCCTGGGCGAGCCCAGCGAAATCGCCGACGTGGTGGCCTGGCTGGCCAGCGATGCCGCCAGCTACGTCACCGGCGAAATCGTCACCGTGGACGGTGGCCGCATGACACTGAACTACACGGTTCCGGTTTGATGCAAGGCGTGACCGTGCGCCAGGCGCGCCTGGCGGACCTGGACAACATTGCCCCGCTGTTCGACGCCTACCGCCAGTTCTACCAGCAGCCAGCCGACCTGGCGCTGGCCACGGCCTTCATAGCCGAACGCATGCGCGCCGGCGAATCCACCGTGCTGCTGGCCGAAGACAGCAAGGGCCAAGCCCTGGGCTTTTGCCAGCTGTACCCGAGCTTCTGCTCGGTGGCGGCCGCGCCCATCCATGTTTTGTACGACCTGTTTGTCGCCAAACCAGCACGCAGCAGCGGCACAGGCCGCGCCCTGATGCAGGCCGCGCAAGACTTTGCCGAGGCCGCAGGCTCGGCCCGCATGGACCTCACCACCGCCCGCACCAACAGCCGCGCGCAGGCGCTATATGAAAGCTGCGGCTGGCAGCGCGATGAGATTTTCCTGACCTACAACTGGACCCCACCGGCTGCCTGAGCTCCTGGGCTGCGACATGATTTCAGCCCTGCCAACAACAGGAATGTGGTCTCTGAAAATGCTTTCGGGACACTTTCAGATTTTGATATTCCCAATTGCTTGGTATTTCCGAATGATGGCTGTCGGCCAAGACCAGACCTTCGCTACTCATACACGTCTAAGACACCTCAAGCAATGAAGCTCTTCACGAACTCATTTTCAGTAAACCTTGACCCTCTTCGCGCTGTCGATGATGAGGATTGGGTGCGTATACATGTCACGACGAAGGCAGATGTTTTCACTGGAAACTTCGATGCTTGGCTGCAGCTCAACGACTTGGTTCGTTTTAAGACTGAGCTTGAACATATGGATGCCAATATTGGCAAGTCGAATTCCGCACAGTTGGTGAGTCATGAACCTGGAGTCGATGTAACGCTGAGCATGCAACCCCTTGGGCAAATTGAAGGGTCATACGTCTTCGAAAATGAAAGCACTGGCAATGGGTCAACAAAGCTGTCTGGCTCGTTCGAGCTTGACCAAAGCTATTTGCCCGCCCTTAAGAGCAGTGTTGAATCTTTGATACTTGAGTTAGGTGGCGCTAGCTCCTAGCGACCTGAAGCGGCCTGTCGACTAACTAACTCCCGCTAGCTTACATGTGGCTCAATCGCCTATCAGCGTCAAAGCACATAGCGAGCTCACCTTCATATTTTGTCGAAAATAGGATCAGCCTGGGCACTCCGGTTTGAAATAGTCGGTCTGGGGATTGCTGGGGCAATGATGGGATGCGCGCCATTAATTAATTTTTACTCGGATTTGACAGATGAAGTTACAGAAGTTTTTAAAATTCTCAGCATTTCTTGTGATCCTCGCAATCTCGCAAGGATGCTCTACGAACTCTGACGGGTCGTATACCTTTGGAGCGAAGGGGAGCCCCGGATGGACCAGTGACGCTCCAAAGAAGGATGTTGAGGCCTATTACGACTCCCTAACTTTGGCCGAAATTTGTGGCCAATGGCGAAGTCGTGCCTTTCAGGGTAGGCAGGCGGATGGAATCCGCAACGAAATACAGCTTTCACTGACTCGTCGTAACTTGAATCCTTCTTTGTGCGAGGAAAAGTGTAAGGAAGCCGTTTCTGGCTCCATTTGTCGACCAAAGTGGTATCCGGGTGACAAGTAAGAATATCGAACGGTATCAAGTTGATCGCTAAAAACGCAAATCGCGCTATGGGTTGGAGCTTGCTAACTATTGGCTGTGGTCATAAATCTAAAGAGAAATATTCACAAATGATCCCTGGAAAAACTTTTACGATCTTATTGGCCCTTTCATCGATTGCTGGTTGTGCGACCGTGCCTCCTGGCGGCTTTGTCTTCGATACCCCTCTTCAACCTCAACAAGCTGGTGCAATTTTGAGTCAATGTTTCACAAGCAAGCCACCAGTACTAAATGGTGTAGGCAATGGGATTGGAGCCGCTTACTCTTATGACAAGTCGTTAGACATGGCCAAACTCGAAATTTTTAATATTCAGTTTGGAGAGCGGACTGGGACGGGATCGTTTTGGGGTGGTTTACTCAATCACGATGTTGTAGTTTTTCCGAGTGGTAGCGGAGGTCGTGTTGAGGTGCAAGGTCAAGCGGGGGTTGCGCCTATGTCGAATACATTTAAATTGGTACAAAAACTGTTATCAGGTGAAGTGAAGTGCCCGACGTGAATTCTTCTACGTAGATCGCGGTTAGCCGAAGGCCGGGTGCGCCCAGGAGCGGTCTGTCACGGATGCCGCTTAGTTCGCCTAAAAGCAGACCTCTATGATTCCAGAAATTTATTTCAGTGGCTTTTAGAGTACAGGGATGAACGTCGTATGTTGAAGAGTTTGGTATTCATCCTCGCGACCGCTCTGTGGTTACCCGGCGTTTTAGCTAGTGAATGGCGTTGGTTAAGGGTCGAAGCGGGAGTCCCGCATCCTGTTATTTCCCAAGGGCATGCGGTCACCGTTGTGGAGCAATCGTCTCAGTTAACGCTGAAGCTCTCGGACCAAGACAAAGTGCTCAACGATTTCATGTTGCATACCCGAAGGTCCGGGAGAAACGTCAGGGCAGAATTTGAGCCCCCAAATGCTGAAAGAGGCGTGCTGAGACTTTCGGGTATTCGGCATGAGAATCCACTTGGCTCTGGTGAGGTTTGGGAGCAGATGACATTCGCTGATGTAACGACCGGAAGCTTTCTGGTCGTGTCCCGTATTCGAAAGGTGAACTAATGCTGGCTAAGCGTTGGATTACTTTGAACTCAATTAAGAAGCTCCTCTATTCGGCCAATAGCGGACGTTTAGGATGATGCAATGAGGTTTGGTCTATGGGCAGTCATTTCGGTGCTTGCCGTCAGCAGCTACGCGCAGCCCGCTCCCAAAGTTGAGGAATCGGCAAATGCTGCGGGAAAGCTTGGTTATGCAAACGTCGCGGAGGCTCTGCAATCGCTGAAAAGCAAGCCCGGCAGTACGGTCACCGTGACACAGCCCGATGGCTGGACAATTGTTAGTGAAGCTTCTCCTGTCTTTGCCGTCTGGTCCTTTACGCCTCAGGACCATCCGGCTCATCCTGCAGTCGTCCGTAGAGCTATTCGACAAGACACCACGGGCAACGTCTCAGTCGAAATGGTCGCGCTCTGTCAGGCAGAGAAAGAGCCTTGTGACCAGCTCATTCGGGACTTCCAACGGCTAAGTGAGCAAATGCAAGAGAGCATTCGAGGTCGAACTCGGTAGGTTCTGTTTTCTTGCCATGTGCAGCTTCGGCCCCGTGCCTGCCATTGCCAGTGCGGCAGAATACGGCCAAAAACCGACATTCAGATATGCAGATCACCGTCGTCAACGCCTATTTGCCTCGACTGGATCAAGCAGGGATTTCGCGGTTCATTGAGCGCGACATAGACGATTGGCGACGTTCGGTCCCTGAGTTGCAAGCCAAAGGCTTCTTTCGTGACCTCACATCTGAAGACGTCGATCTGCGTTGTGAGGAGATGCGGGAAGATCTTGACGCAGACCTCCAGCAGGCCGCGCTTTTTGAGCTTCAGATCACCGGCAACCGCGGGACGCTGGAGCCATCTGACATCGGCAACCCCGTAACCGGCCTGCAGGGTTGGGAGCCGGCATTTCTGTCTGCGGATGGGGCGGAAGTAGTGCACGAGGGTTATCAGGTACCTCCGACGTTGGGAGACTTCCGCCTGGTCTTCTGGATTCATGACTGGGCGGATTCAGCATTCCTGTTTAGTCCTTGGGGCAATCTCATATTGCCGACGTTTCAGCCCGTACCTGAACGTCTCTGGCGCCTTGCTCCATATTCCCCGCTGGACTGATTGGCGATGTCTGCTGTGGGCCCATAGCGCTCTATCACCTTGCAATATGGGTCGGCCATTTGCAGTTCGTTCAGTTAAAGTCCCGTGCCGCAAGTCAAGCACGACCCATGTCGAACACTTTGCCTCTCAAGGATCATCGGTTCCCCGTTGCCTAGTTTGAAAATCGCGAACGGGAACTTTGGGACGTGATGGAGACCGTTGTGGCTTTGAAAGCTGCGGCTTATTGAATCACAAGGAAAACAAAATGCTCTTAACTGATATCGCCGTCGAGCACACGCTGGCGTCCAAAACGGGAGGGCCTCGCGAGACGTTTTTTCTGCATCCCTTTACGAACACCCAACGCGATTCTCTTGGCAAATTCGAGATCGTACGTAGCATCCGCAAGCCAGGGGTCAAAGAGGTGAAATGCTCAACATTCGTGTCGTTTCAGCATTTGGCGGAGCTATACGCAAAAGGTGTACTCGACGAATTCGGGCTGTCCGTTCGTATGTGTGCTGCTGGTGGCAAGTACCCCACGACGAATCCCACAAAAAAGATACTCCCAACCAGTATCAAACCCGGCTCACCGTTTGACCTGGCGGTTCAGGGCATCGATGTTTCAAAACCAGCTAGCCGCGAATTAAAAACAGCTTTGCTGCGCACTAACATCAAGCTTTAAGGGCAGCTATGAATCAATCTCTTGCCCATATGGAAATCATCGCCACTTTCAAGCGGGCGGAGGCAGATGCCGCTCACAAGTCCGGGCTGATCAAGGCTGCTGCGAAAAAAGGGCCCAAGGCCATCCAAGCCGCCGTTGACGCAGCGGCAAAGGCGGCAAAACGCCGGGATACATACGCCAAGAAGCTGGAAGCCTTGGGTGTGAGTCTCAAGGATTGAGCAGCCATCCGCCTATTGCCGGGAGCAGTCGCTCGTCGGAACGGTCGGGGGCTGACCCAGCGGACAACTGAATGGCTTGTTTTCGCCGCTCAACACCGGCATTGTGGTCAACGCAGTCCGGCATCAGTGCTCGGTTGCGCCGGAATACGCAGGCTGGGCACTCATCAGCGACTCGAGGTATCCGAGAAGTTCCAGTGACGTGGCATTCAACCCTTTGGTGGATGACCAAACTGCTCTTAACGCGAGTCCACTCTCTGCAATCAAGGGCCTTGCGACCAGTCCATGGCCCTCTGCATAACGGGCAGCCAGGCTTTCAAGAACGGCGACGCCGCAGCCGGCCTCCACCATGGCGCACGCGGCCGAAAACTGCATCACTTCCACACAGGGCGAAAACTCTCCGCCAGCGGATTCAATCGCCTGGGCGGTGAGCGCACCCACCGGCAAGTACCGGCTGTGCGAAATGTAGGGGGCCGCGATGAGTTGAGCCACAGTGACCTCGGGGGACTCTGCGTAGGGGTGCCCGTGCGGCATAACGCACATCAGGGCCAGCGGCCCTAGATTTTTGTAGGCGACATGTTCATGCAGCGTTGAGCCGTAGATAAGACCTAGGTCTATACGCTCCTGAACGGCCATTTCGACAACCTCGTTCGCAGTGCCCGCCTTGACGACGATGGCAGTGTCGGGACGCTTTTGAAGCAGCGATTTCACAGCCTGCGGAAGCACGCCAGTGGATGCCGCTGGAACCGCACCTATGACAATGCGCCGACGCTTGCCGCGCCCCATACTTTCTGCCGCTCGCTCTACAGACTCCAGCGCGATCAGGGCATGGCTGATTTCGGGCATCAATGCACGGCATTCCGCAGTCAGTTCAAGCCGCCGTCGATTGCGCGTGAACAACGCCACGCCGAGACGATCTTCAAGTTGCGCAAGCATGGCGCTAGCCGCTGGTTGAGACATCCCGGCTGCAGTGGCCGAAAGGGTGACGGAGCCCGTGCGCGCCAATGCGCTGACCAAAACCATTTCGCGCTTTTTCATACAAATATCAAATGAATTCAGTGGAAGTATATATTTGACTATATGTACTGGTGATTCGAAACTCATGCGTTCAAAGCAAGGACGTTTGCGTGAAAGTCATCGAAATCAACGGGTTCCACCTGAGCTTCAAGCCCCAGCATGCGCTGGGCAACGCGCGCACGTTCATGCGTAATCGCGATTTCCTGGCCCTTCGCGTCAAGACCGACCAGGGCGTTTGTGGATGGGGTGAGGTTTTCTCCTCACCTTGGGCCGCGGCTGCTTTGGTGCGGCATCAGTTCGCCCGCCTGGTGCTGGGACGCTCGCCCGAGATGTATCGCAGCATCTTCCACGACATGTTGGGCACGCTGGGCTACGACCGGCGCGGCCCCGCCATGATGGCTATTTCTGCGATTGACATGGCGCTGCACGATGCGGCCGCACGGGCCGCTGACGTGCGTGTTGTCGACCTGCTGGGCGGCCCCCTGCGCGACCGTGTGTTCGTCTATGCCAGTGGCCCGTTCATGCGAGAGGCTGAAGAACCTTACGGCCACTATGGCGCTGAAGTCGACACGTATTTGGAGCAAGGCTTCAAAGCCGTGAAACCACGCGCAGGCTTGTCGCCGGTTGCCGATGGCGAAATGGTGACGAAGCTTCGCCGTCAGGTCGGCCACGATGTGGGACTGATGGTCGACATCAACCAAGGTTATACAAGCGGCGCGGCCTGCACGTCGGCGCAAGCGATGCGAGACGCCAACTTGCTGTGGATTGAAGAGCCTGTGCAACCCGAAGACTTGGCCGGCTACCAGGCCGTGGCACGCGCAACCCCTACGCCTGTTGCAGGTGGCGAAGCCCTGGGAAGCCTGGCCAGCTTTAGAGAGTTCTTCCAGGCCGGCGCCCTCTCTATGGTGCAGCCAGACATGACGGTGTGCGGCGGCTTCTCAGGATTCGACCGTGTTGCGAGCTTGGCCGATGCCTATGACCTTCCGGTCATGCCACACGCATTCAGCACCTGCATCAATTTCCATGCGTCGCTGCAAATGGCCGCTTTGTTGCCGTCGCGGCGCGGCGGTGGCCCGGCAAATTACCCATTTGTTGAATGGGACCCAACAGGAAATCCCTTGATGGAGTTGTTTGGACTTCGTCTGGAGAAAGATGGCTGTGTTGCCCTGCCTGAAGGACCTGGCCTAGGCATCAAGCTTCAGCCCGAAATGCTCAATCCCTGGACCGTTGAAAGTTGGACGGTGCATCTACCTTGACCGCCGACATCTGAAATTTGCTAAATCGATAAGGAGACAAAAGAATGCAAACAGAACAAGAAAATCGAATCAACCGGCGTTCCGTGCTGGCGGCAAGCGCCGCCTTGGTATTTGGCAGCAACGCTGCATTCGCGGCCGCCCCTTGGCCTGAGCGCCCCATCACCTTGGTTGTACCTTTCCCGCCAGGCGGCACCACCGATGTCAACGCGCGACTGATTGCCCAAAGCCTCACGAAGTCGTTGGGACAGGCCGTGGTCATAGACAACAAGGCGGGCGCGAGCGGAAACATTGGTTCGGCCTTTGTCGCACGAGCGAAACCGGATGGCTACACCCTGGTGGTCTCAGGCGTTGGCACACATGCCGCCAACGTCGGCTTGTTTGCCAACATGCCCTATGACCCCGTCAAGGACTTCGTCCACATCACAAACATCTCATCCAGTCCCAATGCCATCGTTGTCAACACCAGTTTCCCGGCAAAGACCTTTGCGCAGTTGCTGGACTTGCTCAAACAGAACCCTGGCAAATACAACTATGCAAGTCCAGGCAACGGCTCTTCTGGACAACTGGCGTTTGAGCTGCTCAAGCAGAAGGCCGGCTTGGACCTGACCCACATTCCATACAAGGGCGCGGCCCCGGCGGTTACCGATGTACTCGGTGGACAGGTGCCGATTCTGGTCATGGTGGCAGACACCCTTTCGCAATACGTCAAGGCCGGCAAGCTGCGAGTTCTGGCGGTCACCAGCGAAACACGAAGCCCATTGTTTCCAGAGGTGCCCACCGTGGCCGAGTCTGGCTTCGCCGGGTTCAGGGCCGTGTCATGGACCGGCCTGTCCGCTCCGGCAGGTCTGCCGCCCGAGATTGCACAAAAGCTGCAGCAAGGTGTCGTGGCCGCATTGCAGGAGCCACAAGTGAAAGAAAGGCTCGAGTCCACGGGCAACCAAGCTGGGGGGATGTCATCGGCTGACTTCACAGCCTTCGTGCGCAAGGAAGTCACTCAGTGGACCCAGCTTGCAAAGGCCGCCAACCTGCAGGCGGAATAGAAGCCGGCCTCGCTGGTTGGTTCACGCCGTCAGTTCCCGCCAACATCCGTTGTACATGCGCCTAACACCCGGTGCAAAGCGTGCGCAACGGAGCTTGGATTCACAACAATTTTTTGGAGACCGAAGAAATGAAGAAACTTCTCACCGCATGTGCCTTCGTGATGACTTGCACTGCCATGGCGCAAACCAGTTGGCCTGAAAAAGCCGTCACCATCATCGTTCCCTTTCCAGCGGGGGGCTCAACAGACATGGTCGCCCGTGCGCTTGCAACCGAGATGCAGAACAAGTTTGGCCAATCCTTTGTGGTCGACAACCGGCCGGGGGCCACGGGAACCATTGGGGCGGGCATGGTCAAGCGTGCTCCAGCCGATGGTTACACCCTGTTGGTTTCATCGCTGGGCTCCTACGTGGTCGCGCCTCATTTGCTGCCGTCTGTGCCCTACGATGCGACCAAGGACTTCGACTACCTGAGTGTTCCGGTCCAAGCGCCCAATGTGCTGGTCGCGAGTCCGGCGCAAAAATCCCGCAACGTTGCGGACGTGGTCGCAGAGCTGAAAGCAAACCCCGGAAAGATTAGCTTCGCCAGCTCGGGCAATGGCTCGTCCGACCATCTTTCCGCTGAAGTCTTTTGGCAGCAGACCGGCACGGAGGGACTGCATGTTCCTTACAAAGGAGGTGCTCCAGCCATCAATGATTTGCTCGGTAACCAGGTCGCGTACTCGTTCCAAAACGTCAACGCGGTTCTCCAGCAAATCAAGGCAGGCAAGCTGCACGCGCTGGCGGTGACTGGCGACAAACGCGCGTCCGTTCTGCCCGATGTACCCACGCTTGCTGAATCTGGCGTCAAGGGCGCTGAGGTCTATTCCTGGCAGGGACTCGCAGCACCCAAAGGTCTTCCGCCCGCTGTGAAGCAAAAAATTGCGGCTGCAGCCATTGCGGCCATCAACGACCCAGTGATCAAGAAGCGTATGGTCGAGCAAGGACTCGAAATCGTCGGCAGCAATCCGGCTGAGTTCACGGCCTTCCAGGCAACAGAATATGTTCGTTGGCGAGAACTTATCAAGTCGCGCGGTATCAAGGCGGACTAGGCAAGTCCTACCTGTTTGTGCCGTCGAATTGGCGCATTGAATGTTGGCTTGAGAGCCTTGTGACTGGGGTTAGCCTGGGCCGCTCGGGGAGCAGCGGGCCCGAAGTGAAACCGTGGCCTAGCCCACCAAGCCCCCCTCTTAAAAGAGGTCTTGCTGGGAAGTGGTCAAAGACCCAAAGCTCTCGCCGAAGGGAAAAAGAATGGCGTCGGCAATCGGCTGAAGTTGCTTGGATAAATAGTGTTCATAGTCGATGCCGGACTGGCGCACCTCCAACGGCTCTGGCCCACCCCTGGTCATGACGTACTGAATCCAGCCGCCGTTCTGGTACTGCTTGGGTCGACCAACTGCCGCGTTGTGCTCGTCTGCCATACGCGCAGCGCGCACTTGCGGCGGGACGTTGACCTCGTAGGCGTCCAGGCGATGGCGCAAGCGCTTGCGGTAGATGAGCAGGTCATCCTTTTGCCCCGCCAGCATCGACTGCGCATAGTCGGTGACGAACGCGCGGTGTGGCTCATCATGGAAGATGCGCGTCAGCAAACCTTCTTGGAACTGGCGAGCCAACGGAGTCCAGTCACTGCGCGCCATCTCCAGGCCACGATAAACCATCATCTCCCGTCCGCTTGCATCCACGCTCAGCCCCGCATAACGCTTCTTGCTGCCCACCTCCGACCCGCGGATGGTTGGCATGAAGAACCTCTTGTAATGGGTGTCAAACTCGATTTCCAGGAAGTTCTCCAGACCCTGCTCCTCACGCAGAGTCCGCGTCCACCAGGCGTTGATGTCTCTCACCAGTTGCGCCGCAACAGCATGTGCCTGGTCATTCGTGTGGGCTTTTTTAAGCCAGACGAAGATGGAGTCGGTATCGCCATAAATGGCTTCATACCCTCGGTCCTCGACGAACACCCGGGTCAGCTTCATCATCTCGTGCCCACGCAAGGTCACAGCGGACACCAGCTTGGGGTTGAAGAACCGGCATCCGGTGGCACCCAGCACCCCGGCAAAGGAGTTCATGAGCAGCTTCAGGGCCTGCGACAAAGGCTCGTTCTTGACCCGCTTGGCTTCATCGCGGGCCTTTGAAAGAGTGGTCACGATTTCCGGCAGGCAGTGCTTCTCACGTGAGAACACGGTCTCCTGGGGCCCAGCGACGCCCAGCGCTGTGTCGGCCAAGTTCATGCCTTCCGCATAACCCACGGGGTCGACGAGGAAAGTTCTGATAATCGAGGGGTAAAGGCTCTTGTAGTCCAGCACCACGACTGAGTCGTAGAAGCCGGGCTTGGAGTCCATGACATAGCCGCCAGGAAATGCTTTGGTCTCTATCTCGCCCACATTGGGCGCGACGTAGCCTTGGCGGTGCATACGCGGCAGGTAGTGGTGGCTAAATGCGGCGATGGAGCCGCCAAAGTGGTCGGCCTGCAGGCCTGTCGTTTGGGCCCGCTCCAATACAAACTGCAAAAGCTTGGCTTTTTCGAAGATGCGCAGAACCAACTCGCAATCGCGGATGTTGTAGACGGCCAGGGCTGGTTTGTCCTCCTGATACCGACGCTCAATCTCGGCCATCTTGTCGTACTCGTCGCCAATGGCTTTACCCTCCCCCAACAGCGTCTGCGAGACATTCTCCAAACTGAAGGAAGGAAAACTCCACACCGCCGCCTTCAGTGCGTCTATGCCGTCTATGACCAGTCGGCCAGGTGTTGGCGCGAACAGGTAGCCTTGTTTGCCCGGATGGGTACGCCACTGGATGGCTTGACGGTCTCGGCCCAGCAGCAGCTCAACACCGCAATCGTCAGCCGTCTTTTGAAGCACCCGCAGGTCGAACTGAATCACGTTCCAACCGAGGATGACGTCGGGGTCGTTGCGTTCGAACCAGGCGTTGAGGTTCTCGACCATCGCCTTACGTGTAGGACAGTAGATCAGCGCGAAATCCAGAGGTTCGGCCACATCCGTCGGTGGCTCGCCAAGAATGAACACGATGCGCTCGGCCATTCCGTCCAACGCAACCGAATACAAGGCCTCGTGTTGGCTGGTCTCGATGTCCAGTGACACAAGCTTCAGCACCGGCCTATAGTCGGATGCGGGCTTGAGCCTGCAGTCAACGATGGTCGAGCCTTCAACGCGGCCGCCTTCGATGAGGACACCCGCAGTGATGAACCGCTCCATCAAGTAGCGGTCGTGGGGACGAACGTCGGCCTCCAACAGCGGAACCTTCAGCGGCTGAAGGCTGCGGGCCAGTTTTCCAAGTTGCCGAAAATGCGTCGCGTAGACACCGAAGACCGGTTCCTGATGGAAAGTCCGCAACTCAAGCGGGCGAAGTTGCATACGAGGAAATGCAGCCAGCTGCGCCTCGACCACTTCCCGATACGCTGTTGGGACGAAGGCTACCGAGGTCTGTTCGGTGATGAGCACCTTTCTCGGCCCGGCCTCGGTCGCCAGCCAGAACTCGATTTCTGTGCCAGCCGGCGCATCCCGCCAATGGCGGGTGAGGATGAAGCCCTTGAATTCGGTCACGGAAATTTGGAGTCAGGGCCTTGGACGCGGCACTCAGTACAGGCTAAAGGGCGATGGGGTTCTGTTACGCAAGAGATAGCGCCCCAGTTTATCCCACTGTGCAAAAAAACAGTGACCACCAGTGGCTATACCAACATTCCATCCAACTGCGGTGATGCGAGTCCACTACGCGGCGGACGCCCAAGCCAATCCTGTTCGAATATCCACCACCGTCGAAGCATGTTTCTGACCAAGGAAGCCGGATGTCTGTTCCTGGCCGAATTCTGTGTGAAGCCGAAGCGACTCAGTCGGGCCCACAGGCGACATTCACACTTGCCCATTGCCTCCGCTCATTGCCTCCGCTCATTGCCTCCGCTCATGGCCACCGCTTATTGCCACCGCTTATGGCTGACCTGGTCCGCTGCTGGTTCACGCAAGCGTGGCACACACACAAGAGCGCCACAAGCTCTTCAAGACGTTTTGCGCTTCTTAGGCGCGGCGGGCTTTGACGGCGGAAACAGCCGCCCTATCACCTCGCGGTACAAGGCCTCCAATGTCGCCACGTCGGCAGGCTGTTCGGTTGCGCGCCGGAAAGCCGTGCCTTCGGACAACACCGCGACAAACTCCACACGCGCGGCGGCTTCGCGCTCGCTCAGGTCTGGGTAGTCCACCCGCACAGCCGCCATGGCTTGGGCGTGCAGCCGGTGGTCGGCCTTTTTCACGATCTCGGCCACCACCGGGTTGCGTGCGGCCTCGGCGGTCACTTCCAGCAGCAGGGCACGGTCTTCGATCTCGACCTTGTCTTCACTGAACATGCGTGAGGCCAGGAAGGCGGCCAGATCAAACTGCCGCGCGCTGCTGGCAATCCACGCCAGGCGCTGCGAAACGATGCGCTCGACGATGTCGTGGACTATGGCTTCCTTGTTGGGGAAGTAGCGGTAGATCTGGCCCACGCTCATCTTCGCCTGCTCGGCGATCTGCGCCATGCTGGCCGCGTGAAAGCCGTGGCGCACCACACACGCGCGCGCCGCAGCGGCAATTTCGCTGCGGCGCAATTCATCACGCTCGGCCTTGGCCGGGCGCGGCGCAGCTTTCACGGGACTGGCTTGCTCTTGGTCGGCACGGATGCCGTTGGAGCTGGCGGATCTGGTGGACCGGTTCACGTTTCTTTACCTCGGCGCAATGGAAGTGATCTTATTTTAAATGAGAATGAACGTTCACACTCATATTTATATTCATCTCCAGTCCCCTTGAGGACGCCGCAAGACAAGCCGTTCACCATGAAAACCACCACCCTGATCCTGGCCGCCACGCTGCTGCTTGGCGCCTGCAGCGACAAAGCCGCCCCGCCTACACGCGGCATCACCGAAGTGGCTGTGGTCACGCTCAAAACCGAAGCCGTGGCCCTGCAAAACCAACTCTCCGGCCGCACCACGGCGGCCTTGGTGTCCGAAGTGCGCCCCCAGGTCAGCGGCATCGTCAAGGCACGCAGATTTGAAGAAGGCGCCTTGGTCAAAGCCGGCCAGGTGTTGTATGAAATTGACCCCTCGAGCTACCAGGCCGCAGCCGACGAAGCCCGCGCCAACCTGGCCAGCGACGAAGCCGCCGTAGCCGCAGCCAAGCTCAAAGACACACGCTACGCCGAACTGCTGGCGATTGACGGCGTGTCGCAACAGGACGCGGACGACGCCCATGCCGCGGCCCAGCAAGCCGTCGCGGCCGTGGCGCAGAAGAAGGCCGCGCTGGCGACGGCGCGCATCAACCTCGACTACACCCAGGTGCGCGCACCGATCTCGGGGCGCATCGGCAAATCTAGCGTCACTGCCGGGGCCTTGGTCACGGCCAGCCAGACCACGGCCTTGGCCACCATACGCGCGCTCGACCCTATGTATGTGGACCTCACCCAATCCAGCGCTGAACTGCTGCAGATGCGCCGCACGCTTGCCTCGGGCGCGCTCAAGGCCGGCAGCGCCAACGTGAGCCTGAAGCTCGAGGACGGTAGCGCCTACGCCCTGCCCGGCAAGCTGAAGTTTGCCGAAGTGGCGGTGGACGAAGCCACGGGCTCGGTGACGCTGCGCGCCGAGTTCCCCAACCCCGACGGTGCCCTGCTGCCCGGCATGTATGTGCAGGCACTGCTGGCCCAGGCCGTAGACCCGAACGCCATCCTGGCGCCGCAACAAGGCATCAGCCGCGACCCCAAGGGCAATGCCACGGCCCTGGTGGTCACGGCCGACAACAAGATCAGCAGCCGCAGCGTGACCACACAACGCGCCATCAACGACAAGTGGCTGGTGTCCGGCGGCCTGCAAGCCGGCGACCGCATCGTGGTCGAGGGCAGCAACAAGGTGCGGGAGGGCGACACGGTGAAGCCAGTAGAAGTTGGCGCGAACAAGGCCGAGGCGCTGGCCCTGTCTTCGGCAGCCAAAACCACAACGGAGCGCTAGGGCCTGTTCACACTATGAATACCAGTGCGAACGTGATTAAAAAGCCGCCAATCAAGGCGCTGTGCCATCAGAACTTTGACGGCCAGGCTCATGCCTGGCCTAGGAAAGCAACGCGGAGTGGCGGTTTTTTAACCGCGTTCCCTAAGGGTTGCAGCCCAAAAGACCAGCCGCATCGTTGTAAAGCCTTGCCGGGGTTTACCCCGGCCGCGTTTTGCGCCTCGCCTCTGGCCCTTTGGACTCGCAACGCATCTTGTATTCATAGTGTTAACAGGCCCTAACCATGCTCGCCCGTTTCTTCGTCAACCGGCCCATCTTCGCCTGGGTCATCGCCATCGCCATCATGCTGGCCGGTGCGGCCTCCATCACGTCACTGCCCGTGGCGCAATACCCCGATGTGGCGCCGCCCACCGTGCGCATCCAGGCCACCTACACCGGTGCCTCCGCCGAAACGGTGGAAAACAGCGTCACGCAAATCCTGGAGCAGCAGCTCACCGGCCTGGATGGCCTGTTGTACTTTTCGTCGAGCAGCAGTTCGGCCGGCAGCGCCAGCATCAACGTCACCTTCAAACAAGGCACCAACCCCGACACCGCCCAGGTGCAAGTGCAAAACAAGGTACAGCAAGCGCTGACACGGCTGCCCAATGCGGTGCAGCAACTCGGCGTGACGGTCACCAAGTCGCAGACCGACTTTCTGATGATTGCCGCCCTGTATGACGCCACCGACAAGGCCAGCGCCAGCGACATTGCCGACTACCTGGTGAGCAACATCCAGGACCCGATCGCCCGCGTCGACGGCGTGGGTGGTGTGCAGGTCTTCGGCTCGCAATACGCCATGCGCATCTGGCTGGACCCGGCCAAGCTTGCGGGCTACAGCTTGATGCCGTCCGACATCCAGAGCGCCATCGAGGCGCAGAACGCACAGGTCTCGGCCGGCAAGATTGGCGCGCTGCCGGCGGCCAGCAGCCAGCAACTGAATGCCACGGTGACGGCGCAGTCCAAGCTGCAAACGCCCGAGCAGTTTCGCGCCATCGTGGTCAAACACGACAGCCATGGCGCCATGGTGCGCCTGGGTGACGTGGCGCGGGTGGAGATCGGCAGCGAAAGCTACGACAACGTGACGCGCCTGAACGGCCACCCGGCCTCCGGCCTGGCCGTGCAATTGGCACCTGGCGCGAATGCACTCTCCACCGCCACACGTGTACGCGCCACCATTGAAAAGCTGCAGCCCGGCATGCCCACGGGCTACCAGGTGGCCTACCCCAAAGACAGCACCAAGTTCATCAAGATCTCCATCGAAGAAGTGGTGAAGACGCTGTTTGAAGCCATCGCCCTGGTGGTGATTGTGATGTTTGTTTTCCTGCAGAACTGGCGCGCCACCTTGATTCCGGCGATTGCCGTGCCGGTGGTGCTGCTCGGCACGTTTGGTGTGTTGTCGGTGTTTGGTTATTCCATCAACACCTTGACGATGTTTGGCATGGTGCTGTCGATCGGCCTGCTGGTGGACGATGCGATTGTGGTGGTGGAAAACGTCGAGCGGCTGATGCGCGAGAAGAAGCTCTCGCCGCGCGAGGCCACTATTGCGTCCATGCAGGAAATCACCGGCGCACTGGTCGGCATTGCCGTGGTGCTGTCGGCGGTGTTCCTGCCCATGGCCTTCATCAGCGGCTCGACCGGCGTGATCTACCGCCAGTTCTCCATCACCATTGTGTCGTCGATGGCGCTGTCGGTGGTGGTGGCGTTGACGTTAACGCCCGCCCTGTGCGCAACGCTCTTGAAGCATCATGAAGGCGAAGCTTCGGCGCGCGGCTTGGCCGGTTGGTTCAACAGCACTTTTGACCGTCTGCTGGGCCGCTACGAGGGCCGTGTCACCCGCATGTTGAAGACCCCGCTGCGCTGGATGCTGGTCTACGGTTTGATTCTGGGCGCGTTGGCGGTGTTGTTTACGCGCCTGCCCACAGGCTTCCTGCCGAATGAAGACCAAGGCGAAGCCATGGTGCAATACACCCTGCCCGTAGGTGCCTCGGTGAGCCGCACCATGGATGTGGCCAAGCAGGTGGAACAACACTTCCTGAGCGCGGAAAAAGACAACACCGAAGCCATCTTCACCATCTCCGGGTTCAACTTCAGTGGCAGCGGGCAAAACGCCGGCATGGCCTTTGTCTCGCTCAAAGACTGGAGCCAGCGCAGCGGTGCGCAAAACCGCGCCGATGCGATTTCCGGCCGCGCCACCAAAGCACTGGGCAGCGTGCGCGACGCGCAGGTGTTTGCGTTGAACCCGCCAGCCATCCAGGGCCTGGGTCAGTCCAACGGCTTCGAGTTCCAACTGCAGGCCGACGCCGGCACCAAGCGTGCCACGCTGAAAAGCATGCGCGACAGCCTGCTGAGTTCGGCCGGCAAAGACACACAGCTCACAGCCGTGCGTGCGGGCGGCATGGAAGACACACCGCAGCTCAAGGTCAACGTGGACCAGGCCAAGGCCTTGTCGCTAGGTTTGTCGCTGGACGACATCAACGCCACGCTGAGCTCGGCCTGGGCCGGCACCTACGTGAACGACTTCATAGACCGTGCGCGCGTGAAGAAGGTCTACATGCAGGCCGACGCCCCCTTCCGCGCCAAGCCCGACGACATCAACCAATGGCGTGTACGTGGCGACTCGGATGCGATGACACCGTTCTCGGCCTTTGCCACCACCGAGTGGACCTATGGGCCGGAAAGCCTGTCGCGCTACAACGGCCTGGCCTCTTACGCCATTCAAGGCGCGGCCGCCAGCGGCATCAGCTCCGGCACGGCCATGGACCAAATGGAAACCCTGGCGGGCCAATTGCCCCCGGGCAGCAGCTTTGCCTGGAGCGGCCTGTCGTATCAGGAGCGTTTGGCCAGCGGCCAAACGAGCATGCTGTACGCCATCTCCATCCTGGTGGTGTTCCTGTGTTTGGCAGCCTTGTATGAAAGCTGGTCGGTGCCGCTGTCGGTACTGCTGGTGATTCCGCTGGGTGTGGTGGGCGCGGTGTTGGCCGCCACCTTGCGCGGGCTGGAAAACGACGTGTACTTTCAGGTCGCCTTGCTGACCACCATTGGCCTGGCGGCGAAGAACGCGATTTTGATCGTGGAGTTTGCCGAGGCGGCCTTCCAGCGCGGCACGGGCCTGGTGGCCTCGGCCATCGAAGGTGCGCGTTTGCGCTTGCGGCCAATCTTGATGACTTCGCTGGCGTTCATCGCTGGGGTCATGCCGCTGGCCTTGTCCAGCGGCGCGGGCGCCAACAGCCGCATCTCCATTGGCACGGGCATTGTCGGTGGCACCTTCACCGCCACCGTGCTGGCCATCTTCTTCGTGCCGCTGTTTTTTGTGCTGGTGCGCAAGCTGTTCAGCGCACCTACACCAACGCTGGCGCACACACGTGGCGAAGCGGCCCAGGGAATCTGACATGACAAAAAAACACATACTCACGCTGCTGGCCAGCCTGGTGTTGAGCGCCTGCTCCAGCATGGCGCCTACCTATGAACAACCAGCCTCGCCTGTGGCCGCCAGCTGGCCCACGGGCGCGGCTTACGCCACGCCAACGGCAGCGAGCACCAGGGCCGCCGACATTCCATGGCGCGACTTCATACTCGATGAGCGTCTGCGAACCGTCATAAGCCAAGCGCTGAACAACAGCCGCGACCTGCGCAAAACCATTGCCAACATCGAATCGGCGCGCGCGCAGTACCGCGTGCAACGCGCGGCCGAGTTGCCCACGCTGAACGCGGGTGTCAACGGCACACGTGCGCGCGGCACGATCACCGGCAACAACAGCGGCACCACGGCCACCGGCATCGCAGAATCGGCCAGCGCCAGCATAGGCATCAGCGCATACGAGCTGGACCTGTTTGGCCGGGTGCGCAGCTTGAGTGATGCATCGCTCGAAAGTTATCTCGCCACCGAAGAAGCCGCCGGCGCCACCCGCATCAGCCTGATCGCGGAAACCGCCATGGCGTGGTACACGCTGGCAGCCGACCGCAACCAACTCGCCATCGCCCAAAGCACAATGGCCAGCGCGCAAAACTCCATGGCGCTGACGCAAAAGCGGCTGGAAGCCGGCGTGACCTCACGTGTGGACGTGCGCCAGGCCGAAACCGTTTACCAGCAAGCCCGCGCCGACGTGGCCACAGCCACCACCAGCATCGCACAAGACCGCAATGCGCTCGAACTGTTGGCCGGCAGCGCCATCGATGACGCCTTGTTGCCCAGCGAACTGCCTGATTCAAAAAGCAGCCTGGCCGCCGTGCCAGCGGGCCTGTCGTCCAGCGTGTTGCTGCAGCGCCCTGACGTGCTTCAAGCCGAGCACCAGTTGAAGTCGGCCAACGCCAACATTGGCGCGGCACGTGCGGCGTTTTTCCCCACGCTGTCGCTCACCGCCAGCGCCGGTGTCGCCAGCGCAGCCTTGTCCAGCCTGTTCAGTGGCGGTGCCGGCATCTGGTCGCTGGCGCCCGCCTTGAGCCTGCCGATTTTTGATGGTGGCGCCAACAAGGCGAATCTGGCGTATTCAGAAGCACAGCAAAAACTCTATGTCTCAACCTACGAACTGGCCGTGCAAACCGCATTCCGCGAAGTCGCCGATGCGCTGGCACGCCAAGGCAGCATGCGTGAACAACTCGCCGCGCAAGAGGCCCTGGTGCTGGCCGCCAACGACAGCTACCAACTGGCCACCGCGCGCTACGTCAAAGGTGTGGACAGCTTCCTCAACGCGCTGGATGCACAACGCAGCTTGTACAGCGCACAAAAGAGCCTGGTCACCACGCGCCTCACGGCGCTGGAAAACCAGGTCACGCTGTACCGCGCTCTGGGAGGCGGCGTAGCCGGCGCCAGCTGACCGTGGGTTTACGCTGCCACTGCCACACGCGGCGGCAGCTTGGCTTCGCGTATCGGCAAATGCACCAGCGCGGCGCCAATCGCGAGCACGATGTCGGCGTACCACATCCAGTTGTAGCTGCCGGTGGCCGCAAATACCTTGCCGCCCAGCAAGGCGCCCAAAAAACCGCCCAACTGGTGCGCCAGCATCACCATGCCGAACAGCATGGCCATGTGGCGCGTGCCAAACATCTTGGCCACCAAGCCAGCCGTGGGCGGCACGGTAGACAGGAAACTCACGCCCATCCACGCGGCGAAAACCAGCACCACAAAACCCGTTTTGGGCGCCAACAGAAACAGCACAATGCCCAGCGCGCGGCTGGCGTACACCAGGGTCAGCAGCGACTTCATGCGCCAGCGGCCCACGGCCCAGCCCATACTCAGGCTGCCCACGATGTTGAACAGGCCCAGCACCGACAGGGCCCAACCGCCCCACTGCGGCGACAGGCCACAAGCCTCGATCACACCCGGCAAGTGGGTGGCCAAAAACGCCACGTGGAAACCACAGACAAAGAAACCCGCGCTCAGCATCAGATAACTGGGCGTGCGCAGAGCGGTGCGAATGGCCTCGGAAGCCGTCTGGTTGACCACCGGCGCACCCGCCGATGCGGCCAGACTGCTGCTGTTGCCACGCAGCACCCAGGCGGCCGGCAGCGCCAACAGCGTCAGCACCGCCAACACCTGCAGCGCACCACCCCAACCCAAGCCCACGGTCAACGCACCGGCCAAGGGCGCCACCAGAAACTGGCCAAATGAACCACCAGCGTTCACCACGCCGGTGGCAAAGCCGCGTCGCTCGGGTGGCAGCAAACGTGTGGTGGCGGCCATCAGCACCGACGGCCCGGCCATGCCGGCGCCGCCGGCCGACAACACACCAATGGCCAGGATCAGCCCCCAGGTGCTGGTCATGAAGGGGGTGATGAACGTGCCCAGCACAATCAGCAGCACACCCGTGAGCACCACACGGCCTGTGCCCACCTTGTCGGCCATGGCACCGGCGAACGGCTGCGTCAGCCCCCACCACAACTGGCCAAACGCAAACGCCAGGCTGATCTGCCCGACCCCCAGGCCGGTGGCCGTGTTGATCGGGCTAAGAAACAAGCCCATGCTTTGGCGCACGCCCATGGTCAGCGCAAACGCACCGGCGGCGGCCAGCAGAATCAGCCACGCGGGGTGGATCTTCGATGGATTCAAAGGAGTGGTGGACATTTAAAGTTCCTCGAAAGCTTCAACGGCCTCTGGCGACAACAGGGCCAGGGATTCATCAACCAGCTGGTGCAGCGCGATGACCCGCTCCACACCCAGCAATTGGTTCAACTGCTCTTGCGCCACCCGCCAGCGGCGCTGGGCCAACTGGCGCTTCTCGCGGCCGGCCTCGGTGAGTGTGAGCATGCGGCTGCGGCCATCGGGCCCGGCGCTTTGCTCCACCCAACCGGCCGCAATGGTGGGCTGCACATTGCGTGTCAGGGTGGAGGCCTCCATCTTCAACAGCTTGGCCAGATCCGCCGGGCGCATAGGGCCCTTTTTGGCCAGGCAAGTCAGCAGCGAATACTGCGTGGTCTTGAGCCCGGCACCGGCCAATTCGGCGTCGTAGAAACGCCCTACACGGCGCATCAACTGGCGCAGCTTGAGGTTGGTACAGCCTTGCGGCTTGAGCGCCACCTCTGGCGCGGAGGCGACATCTGGGGAAACATCTGCAGGTGCAATCATGGCATCATTGTAGCTGCAATAGTTGCATATGCAATTTTTTAAATTTCAAACCCAGCTGAAGAAAGGCCTATACCATGAGCACCACCGCCCCCTCAACTGAAGTGAGGCCTGACCTGCTGGCCGATTGGCTGGCCGCTGAAGCCGACATGAGCCAACGCATGCTGGCGGGCGCTGGCCCGGGCGTGGCCCGGCCCGATCAACTGGTCGGCAAAACCGGGCTGGAAATGATGCAAGCCATGCTGGCCGGCGAGCTGCCCTACCCGCCCATCGCCAAGACGGTGAACTTTCAGTTGATGGAAGTGGCACTTGGGCGCGCGGTGTTCCAGGGACGCACGGGCCCCGCGCTGCTCAACCCCATGGGTACAGTGCATGGTGGCTGGTTTGCCACCATGCTGGATTCAGCGCTGGGCTGCGCCGTGCATTCCATGATGCCCGCTGGCCGGGGCTACACCACGGCCGAACTCAGCGTGAACATTGTGAAAGCGCTGACCCCCAAGGTGCCCCTGGTGCGCGCCGAGGGCAAGGTGCTGCACTGCGGCCGCCAGTTGGCCACCGCAGACGCGCGGCTGGTGGGGCCCGATGGCACGCTTTACGCGCATGCCACGACCACGTGTTTGGTGTTTGAGATGCCGTCGCGTTAAAGAATCTAATCCTGCACCCACGGCAGGCCGTGGAAACGCCAGCCATCAAAACGGCCGCGCTGCTTGGCGTCGTTTTGATCCCCCTCGAAACCTTCGCGCACAAACCACACGTTAGGCACACCGGCGCGCGCGGCGGCCTGTGCCGCCAAGGCTGAGCGTTTGCCACTGCGGCACAAGAGCAGCACCGGAAAACCCGGCGTCGCCGCATCGGCCACCAGGGCTTCGAGTTCACGCAGGAACAAGGGGTTGCGGATCAGCGGCAAACCCTCGGCCCAGGGCAGATGCAGGCTGCCCGGCACATGGCCGACAAAACGGTACTCGGCGCTCGAACGCACATCGACCAGCAAGGCGTCTCCGGCCTGCACCAGCGACCAGGCCCGCGTAGGCTCTACGCTGGTGGGCAATGGCTCGTCCGTCGCACCCGCTTCGGCCTTGCCGGGCAAAACCGGCACCTCGCCACGCGCCGCCAAAGGTTCTCCTGCGAGCGCGGCCGCCCAGATGGCGAACGACCAGCGAGGGTGATTCGGCGGCAGCGCGGGCTTGCCTATCACGGGGCGGCCCAATAGGCGGCCAAACACGGGGCGCAACGAGAGTTGCATCGGTGTCGTCATGGGCTTTTTCTCCCTTTGAAAATCTCAGGCCTTTGGCGCACTCAAGCTGCGGGCTCAGGCCGCCGAATCAAACGTGCCACTCACGTCCAGGCGTTGGCGGATCAGGCCGGCGGCGAGGTAGAAATCGGCCGTGTTTTGCTGGTCTTTCAGCACTTGTGCATCGATGGGAATCCAGCGTGTGGCACGGCGTTCAAACTGCAGCTTGGCGGCATCGGCCGGGATGCCGATGATGCGCGCCAGAGCAGCGCCAAACTCAGCCGAGTGTTGGTACGACCAGAGCTGTGCCCGCTCCACACGTTGCTGAAAGTCGCGCAGCGCGGCACGCTTGCTTTTCAAGGCGTCGTCGGTGGCGGCGAGAAAACTCAAGCCCGTCATCAGGCCACGCCCATTCACCAACACCCGCGCATGGCCGCCGGTTTCGGCCAGCGCGGTATAGGGCTCCCAGGTCGACCAGGCGTCTATAGAGCCCTGTGTCAACGCCAGCTTGGCTTCGGGCGGTGGCAAGAAACGAAAGTCGGCGTCGCTCGCGCGCAGGCCGGCCGACTCCAATGCCCTGAGCGCCACCAGGTGGCCCACAGAGCCACGGTTGGTGCCTATACGTTTGCCCTTGAGGTCGGCCGCGGTTTTCAAAGTGGAATCGGGGCGCACCAGCACCGCCGTGCCATAGGCATCGGAGCGGTTGGCCGCAAAGGCTTTGACACGGCTGCCGGCCGCCAGGGTGAACAACAAAGGGCCGTCGCCAATCGGGCCCAGGTCAACCGCATTGGCGTTGAGCGCTTCGGCCAAAGGCGCAGCGGCGGGAAATTCGCTCCACTGGATGTCGTAAGGCAGGTCTTTTAAACCGTCAGCGGCTTCGAGCAAGGCACGCAAGCCGCCTTTCTGGTCGCCGGCGCGCAGCACGGGGCGGCCTTGGGCCTGCACCCAGGGTGCGGCCAGCAGGGTGGTGGCCGCGGTGAAGGCGGCGCGGTGGAATTGGCGTCTTAACATGATGGATTCAGCTTAAAAACAATCGTTGAAACGAGGGACTGCAAGCTCACAAACCGAGGGCATGTTTGCCCGCGGCGACGTACACGCTGTCGTCTTGCGGCGTGTGCACGCGGCCACACAAGGCATCGCGCAGGTGGCGCTCCAGTGGGTTGTGGCGCGACAAACCATGGTTGCTGCTGAGCGCCAAAGCGCCCTGCACCACCGCGACGGCGTTGTGGGTGGTTTGCGCCTTCACCAGGCCGCTTTCGGCCGAAGCCGGCAGACCACCGGCATCCAGGGTTTGCGCCAGGCTGCCCAACAAGCGTTGGTTCACCAGCAGCAAGCCCTCGATGTGGCCCAGCGCTTCCTGCGCACGTGGCAGGCTGGCCAAGGCAGCGCCCAGGCTGGCCGGCTTGCGCTCCTGCAAAAAGCCCACCAACCAGTCGCGCGCGGCACGCGCCACACCGGTGTAGAGCGCGCCCAGCAGCAAGGCCATCTCGGCCTGCATGGCCTGCGCAGATTGCGCCGCCGCCGGGCCATAGGCCCAGTCCTGTGGCTGGCGCAGCTCCAGCGCATGTTCGGCCGGCAGGGCCACATCGTCGAACAACACATCGTGGCTGCCGCTGGCGCGCAGGCCCAAGTGGTCCCAGGTGGGCAGCACCTTGACGCCAGGCGCGTCGCTGCGCACCACAAACGAGCCCACGCGGGGTGTTGCCTCATCGGTGCGCGCCCACACCACCAGCCAGCGCAGTATGGGCGCGCCGGTGGAGTACACCTTGTGACCGCTGATGCGCCAGCCGTCTGCCGTGCGGCGTGCCACCGTTGCGGGCAGGCCGCCACGCGCGGGCGATCCTAGCTCAGGCTCCACCCGTAGCGCGTTCACCAGCGACACCTCGTGCACCGACTCCTGCACCAATTGCGCTGCCAGCGCCGGTGGCCAGGCCGCCCCCTCCCGGCCCATGCTGCGGTGTTGCATGTATTGCATGGTCAGCACCAGTGCCGTGGCCGGGCAGGCATGGCCCAACGCACCAATCACCTCGGCCAGCACCCCCACGGGCGCCCCCTGTCCGCCCAATGCACGTGGCGCTGCCAGGGCCAGCAAACCGGCCTCCTGCAGCTCGGCGAAATTGGCGTGTGGAAAACTGCCTTCGCGGTCGTGTGTGGCGGCACGGCTGGCAAAACCCGCGGCCAAAGTGCCGGCCACTTGCGCCGGGGTCAAAGGCGCGTTCACAGCAACACCTCGGGTTCCCGGCGCACCAGCACGTCGAACAAGCTTTTAAACGAGAACACCGCTCCACCCGGCCCGCCAATCTGGCTGTGGGTATGCCGCGCCACGTCGGGGCGTATGGGGCGTGGCACACCGGCGGCTTCGGCCAGCAATTGCGCCTTGCAGGTGTTTTCCAGCGCGATGTACCACCAGGCGGCGGCCTCCACACTCGGGCCTGCGGTCAAGATGCCATGGTTTTGCAGGATCACGGCTTTCTGCTGGCCCAGGGCCTTGCCAATGCGAAAGCCTTCATCGGTCTCCAGCACCACACCCGTGAAGTCATCGAACAAGGCATGGTCTTCATAAAAAATGCAGGCGTCCTGCGACAGCGGGTCCAGCCGGCGGCCCAGGGCCGACCAGGCTTTGCCATAGGTTGAATGGGTGTGTGCCGCAGCCACCACATCCGGGCGCACCTCGTGCAAGGCCGCATGGATGGCAAACGCGGCGCGGTTCAGCGGACCCTGGCCGATGACGATCTCCCCCTTGTGGTTCACCAGCAGCAGGTCGGACACCTTGATCTGCGAGAAGTGAACACCCAGCGGGTTGACCCAGAAGTGGTCGGTGAACTCAGGGTCGCGCGCGGTGATGTGCCCGGCCAGGCCGTAGTCAAAGCCCTGCTGCGCAAACAGCCTGAAGGCCACCGCCAGGTTTTCCTGCCGGTGCCGGCGCTCGGCCGCGTGGCTGCTGCGCGGCGCGGCCGCGTCAAACCAATCGTGGCGTTGCGCCGGATGGTTCAACGGGCGCTTGACACTGCGGGCAAGTTCTTCAAGGTCGGGCACGGACAGCACTGCGGACATGGGGGCTTTCTGTAGGGGAAACAACAGCCCCACTCTAGGCAGGCCCCAGGTGCACGACAACGAAGAAAACCGCGTGAAGACATGCGGTTTCGGCATGTAGCGCAAGCCCGTTCGGCGGCAGACATTTACTGCATATCGTTGCTACCCATCGATCTTTGCAGCCACGCGCCGCCGGGGCCAAGCTCTGGGTTTTGTGACCGCCCGCTTGAAAGGCCTGCCTCCATGACCGCTACCCCAGTTCCCCCCGCTCTCACCAATTCCCCGCGCCGCCGCTCGCTGCTGAGGGCGATCTCGGCTGTGGGAGCCAGTGCCATCGCCGGCCCGGTATTCGCCGCCAGCGCCGCCACCACGCCCGATCTGTCCAAGGTCACATTGCGCATAGGTACCTACAAAGGTTTGTGGCGTGCGCTCTTCACCGCCGCCGGACAGGCGCAAACACCTTACCGCATCGAGTGGCACGAACTCAACAACGGTGTGCTGCACATTGAGGCGATCAACGGCGACGCACTCGACCTGGGCTCGGGCAGCGAGATCCCGGCGCTGTTCGCCGCGCGGCAAAAGGCGCAGGTGAAGTTCATCGCCGTGGTGCGTGAAGACCTGAACAACCAGGTCACCCTGGCGCGCAAGGACGCGCCGATTCAACGCATTGCCGATCTCAAGGGCAAACGTGTGGGCTACGTGCGCGCCACCACCGCGCATTACTTCCTGAGCAAGCAGTTGGCCGAGGCCGGTCTGTCGTTCAGCGACATCAACGCCATCAACCTCACGCCGGCCGATGGACTCTCGGCCTTTGATCGTGGCGACCTCGACGCCTGGGCCATCTACGGCTACAACGGCCAACTCGCACGCCTGCGTTATGGTGCCCGTGTGCTCAAGACCGGGCTGGGTTATCTGTCGGGCAACTTCCCGATCTACGCCAACCCGAAATCGGTAGCCGAGCCCTTGAAACACGCGGCCATCAGCGACTACCTGCAGCGCCTGCGCCGCGCCTACCTGTGGTCCAACAGCAACTACCTGGCCTACGCGCGCGCCCAGGCCGCCGAAACCCGTGTGCCCGTGGGTGATCTGGTGGAACTCTGGAACGCCCGCAGCACCGACTACGACCTGCGCCCGGTGACCGAAGATGTGGTGAAAGGCCACCAGGCCGGGGCCGATACCTTTTTGCAACTCGGCGTGCTGGACGGCCCGGCGCAGGTCGCGCCGCTGTGGGACCGCAGCTTCGCCTCTGCGCTGCAAGCTACACCCGCCGCAGTCTGACGCAGCTCAAACAAAAAAAGAGGCCCCAACGGGCCTCTTTTCAACAACGCATCAACGGATGGGCAGCAAGCTTACTTGCCTACAGGCAATGCCCCCGACAGCGGCAGGTCATCGATGTCCACACTCTTAGGGCCACCGTCCAACGCCAGCTTGAGCTGGTCACGGTCCAGTGCATTTTCCCAGCGCGACACCACCACGGTCGCCACGGCGTTGCCCATGAAGTTGGTCAAGGAACGGCACTCGCTCATGAACCGGTCCACCCCCAGAATCAGCGCCATACCGGCCACCGGCACTTCGGGCACCACGGCCAAGGTGGCGGCCAGGGTGATGAAGCCTGCGCCGGTCACGCCGGCTGCGCCCTTGGAGCTCAGCATGGCGACCAGCAGCAGTGCGACCTGGTGGCCCAGCGTCAGGTGGGTGTCGGTGGCCTGCGCAATGAACAGCGCCGCCAGCGTCATGTAGATGTTTGTGCCATCCAGGTTGAACGAATAACCCGTGGGCACCACCAGCCCCACCACAGACTTGCTGCAACCGGCTTTTTCCATCTTTTCCATCAACGATGGCAAGGCAGATTCAGAAGACGAGGTGCCCAGCACCAGCAGCAGTTCGGCCTTCAGGTAACGGATCAGCTTGAACACCGAGAAGCCGCAAGCACGTGCCACGCCCCCCAGAATCACCACCACAAACAGCAGCGAGGTGATGTAGAACGTGGCCACCAGGCCCGCCAGGTTGACCAGCGAGCCCAGGCCGAACTTGCCTATGGTGAACGCCATGGCACCAAAAGCACCAATCGGCGCGGCCTTCATCACGATGTGCACCAGCTTGAAGATGGGCTTGGTGAGCGCTTCCAGGAAATTGAGCACCGGCTTGCCCGCATCACCCACCATCGCCAACGACACACCAAACAACACTGCCACCAACAGCACCTGCAGAATGTTGTCGCCGACAAACGGGCTGATCAGCGTCTTCGGAATGATGTCCATCACGAAGCCCACCAGGCTCATTTCGTGCGACTTGGCGACGTAGGAGGTCACTTCCTTCTGGTCCAGGTCAGCCGGGTTGATGTGCATGCCCGTGCCAGGCTGCAACACGTTGGCGACCACCAGGCCCACCACCAGCGCCAGGGTCGAGAAGAACAGGAAGTAAGCCATGGCTTTGGCAAACACCCGGCCCACGGTGCTCAGGTGCGTCATGCTGGCAATACCGGTGACGATGGTCAGGAAAATCACCGGCGCAATGATCATCTTCACCAGCTTGATGAAGGCGTCGCCCAGCGGCTTGAATTCAGCCGCAAATTTCGGTTCGAAATGGCCCAGCAGCACCCCCAGGATGATCGCCAGCACGACCTGAAAGTAGAGCTGCCGGTAAAACGGTAAGCGCACGGGCGCAGCGGTTGGGGTGGGGATGGCAAGCATGGTTTGGCTCCTGGTCATTCGAGTGATCTGGGCACGCAGGCGCGCCCGGCCCAGTTTGTAACGCTTGGCGGCCGGTTCGCCCATAACCTATTGGTATTAGGTAGAAGTGCGTAGAACGGTTTTGCCCTCGCCACACGCTCAAATCCGGGCTTGCCGCGATACTCCGGGCATGCATTTCCTTCGCTCTCCACGCCCCTGGCTGATCGCGCTGATCATCGTTGGCGGACTGGTGTTGTCGGTATTGGGCGCCTACCACTTCGCCAACGCCCGGGCGCTGGCCGAAGAAGGCGACAACGTGCGCGGCCAGTTACGGCTTTATGCCCAGGCGCTGCAACAGCGCATAGACCGCTACCGCACCCTGCCCCAGGTGCTGGCGCTGGACCAGGAATTGCGCGAGGCCGTGTCGCGCCCGCTGTCACCCTCCGACGTGGCGCGGCTCAACCTCAAGCTGGAACGCGCCAACGGCGCCAGCCTGTCATCCACCCTCACGCTCATAGACCACCAGGGCACGGCGCTGGCCGCCAGCAACTGGCGCGATCCACGCAGCAATGTGGGGGTGGACTACAGCTTCAGGCCCTATGTGCAGCAGGCGCTGGCCAGCGGCAAGGGCCAGTTCTACGGCATAGGGCTGACCACGGGCGAGCCGGGCTACTTTCTGTCACAAGCCATGCTGGACGCCAGTGGTGCGGTGCGCGGCATCGTGGTGATCAAGATCGCCCTGGCCGAGCTTGAGCGCGAATGGCTGCAAACGCCAGACATCGTTTTCGCCTCGGATGCCCACGGCGTGGTGTTTCTGGCCAGCCGCGCCGAGTGGCGTTACCGCCTGCTCGCGCCGCTGAGCGCGCAAGACCAGCAGGAGCTGGGCGCCACGCGGCAATACGCCGACCAGCAGTTGCAGGCACTGCACTACACCACGCAGGAAACGCTGACGAACAACAGCCGCATCGTGCGTGTGCAGCAGCCGCTCGAACGCGGCGAATTGCTTTGGCAAACCCTGCAGGCGCCCGAGCCCGAATGGCGCCTGCACCTGCTGCACGACACCCACGCCAGCACCGTTGCGGCGCGCGCAGCGGCAATCGCCGCCGCGGGGCTTTGGCTGGCCCTGTCGCTGCTGGTATTGTTCATCCAGCAGCGCCGCCGCCTGTGGGCGCTGCGCCTGCGTAGCCGCCAGGAACTCGAGGCCGTGCTGCAGCACCACGCCCAGGAGCTGCGCTCGGCGCAGGACGGCATTGTGCTGGCCGCGAAAAAAGCCGACACCGGCCTCAGCCGCAGCCTGGAACACCTGCCCCAGGGCGTGGTGGTGATAGACCCGCAACTGCAGCTCGTGGCCTGGAATTCGCGCTACGTCGAGCTGTTTCGTTTTCCGGCCGACCTGCTGCAGATCGGCCGGCCGATTGAAGACTTGTTCCGCTACAACGCGCGCCGTGGGCTGCTCGGGCCCGGTCCGATAGAAGAAGCCATACAGCGCCGGCTGAACCATCTGCGCAGCGGCAAGCCACACCTGCGCGAGAGCGAAAAAGACGACGGCACGGTGCTGGAAATCCGTGGCAACCCGCTGCCCGAGGGCGGCTTCGTCACCAGCTACGCCGACATCACCAGTTATAAAAACACCGCGCGCGAACTGCGCTCGCTGGCCGATGCGCTGGAACACCGCATAGACCAGCGCACACGCGACCTGGCCCAGGCCAAGCGCGAGGCCGAGAACGCCAACCGCTACAAGACCCGTTTTGTGGCCGCGGCTGTGCATGACCTGCTGCAGCCACTGAACGCCGCACGCATGTTTCTTTCGGCGCTGCGTGGCCATGTACACGACGAGGCCGGCCAGCAACTGTCCGACCATGTGGAGAGTGCGCTGATGGCGCAGGACGGCATTCTCAACAGCCTGCTAGACATCGCGCGCATGGAGGCCGGCCAGCTGCAGGTGCATGTGCGCGACTTCGCGCTGGCGCCACTGCTGGATGCGCTGGTGCGCGAGTTCGGCATCCTGGCCGAAAGCCACGGCCTGCGGCTGCGTGGCGTGCCCACACACTACATCGTGCGCACCGACGAGGCGCTGCTGCGCCGCATCCTGCAGAACTTTTTGTCGAATGCCGTGCGTTACACCCGGCAAGGGCGCATCCTGCTGGGCTGCCGCTTCGATGGCGACCATCTGCGCATCGAGGTGCACGACCAGGGTCCGGGCATTCCCGAAAGCCTGCAGGGCGAAATCTTCGAGGAGTTCCGCCGCCTGGACGAAGGCCATGGCAACGACCGGGGCGCCGGCCTGGGCCTGGCCATTGTGGAACGCATTGGCCGCGTGCTGGGCCATCAAATCGGCCTGCGCTCGCAGCTAGGCCGCGGCAGCGTGTTCTGGGTGCGCGTGCCGTTGGGCGACGTGGCGGCCAGCCAGACCGCACCCCCGCCGCCATCGGCGCTGGAACCTCTGGACGATTCACCGCTGCGCGCTTGCCGCTGCTGGTGTATAGACAACGACCCCAGGGCCTGCGACGCCATGCGTGCCTTGCTGCAGCGCTGGGATTGCGACGTGGCCTTTGCCGGCGGCCCGCAAGACGCCCTGCTTGCGGCCAGCGGCGATGCCGCCCAGGCGGCACCACAATTGCTGCTGCTGGACGTGCGCATGGGCACGGTGTATGGCCCGCACCTCTATGCCCGCCTGTGCCAGATCTGGGATGCCAAGCCGCCGGTGATACTGCTCAGCGCCGAGCGCGACGAGGTACTGCGGCAAGAGGCCGCTGAACACGGCTGGGGACTGCTGGCCAAACCGGTACGTGCACCGGCGCTGCGCGCGCTGATGAGCCAGATGCTGCTGCGCCACCAATAAGCGGTGCGAAAAATTTAATTACTGCCGCTCTCGGGCTCCAGGCTCTTCACCAGCACCGCCGCCTGGGTGCGGCTATAACACTCCAGCTTCTTCAGAATGGCGGTGATGTGCACCTTGACGGTGTTCTCGGCCAGTCCCAGTTCGTGGGCGATTTGTTTGTTGAGCAAGCCGTCGGCCAGACACAACAACACGCGAAACTGCTGCGGCGTGAGTTGCGCCAATCTTGCGGCCAGTTGCGCATCGGCCTCGGAGCGTTCCGCCGCCATAGGCTGAAACCAGTTGCCGCCTTCCAGCACCGTGCGTATGGCCTCACCCATGGTTTCGGCCGGTGCCGATTTCGGGATAAACCCGGCCGCGCCAAACTGCTGCGCGCGGCGCACCACACGCGGGTGTTCGTTCGACGAGATCACCACCACCGGAATATCGGGGTACTCGCCACGCACGTGCAGCAGCGACGAAAAACCGTGCGCCCCCGGCATCGCCAAGTCAAGCAGCACCAGCTCAATGTCGGCGTGCTCCTGCAGCGCGGAACGCAGCGTGGCGGCACTGGCCGCTTCCCACACACACAGGGTAGGCAATGACTGGCGCAGCACATGGATCACCGCTGCGCGAAACAGCGGATGGTCGTCGGCGACAAGCAGTGTGGTGCCGGGCATGGGTCTTGGCGGAAAGTCAGGGCTCGCGTCGCCTTAACGGCCACGCACCGGAATGCGTATGTCCACCGGGCCGTAGCGCATGTGCATGTAGCCAAAGCCAAAGGCAGCCAAAAGAGCGGCGATGGTCACGATCCAACCGACGGCCGTCATGATCGAATTCAGGATTTTCACTTTGTGTTTTGAGGAATGCGAAGAGACTGGCATTCTGCCAGTTGGACCAGCCCGCTTCGACGGCTGCCACGCAATGGGCTCGCACCAAAGAAAATGCCGGCAGAGCCGCTGGATCACTCCAACCGCGCTGCCGGCACAAAAGTGCATCACCCGCCGGTCCATACATGAACTTGCGAGGAACACACCGCCTGGGCATCCCCAATCTGCCCGCTATCTTTCCCCTTCTCTCTTCTCTCTCTTCCGCTATCCGTCAAGACTCCCCAGTCTTGACTTCCCCAACCCATGTGGTTTCAAGCTGCCTTGCGCTCCAGCGGCTGCACATGTACATCCTTGGCTTGCGCGGCCAGTTTGGCGTCCAGCGCAGCGACCTTGGCGCGCACCAGCGGCAGCAGTTCACGGCCATACTCAATGGCATCGACCAGCGGGTCGAAGCCACGGATCAGGAAGGTGCTGATGCCCAGCTTGTAGTACTCCAGCAAGGCATCGGCCACCTGCTCGGCCGTGCCCACCAGCGATGTGGAGTTGGAGCGGCCGCCGATTTCGCGCGCAATCGCCGTCCACAGGCGCTGGTCCACACGATCACCCTTGGCCGCATCGGCCAGCAGGCGCTGCGCCCCTTCGCTTTGTTGCGGCCCGGCACCGCGTGCAAAACCCTGTTGTGTGCGCAGGCGGCGCGTGTCCTGCAAAATTTGATCGGCACGCGCCCAGGCTTCATCTTCGGTCTTGCCCAGGATGGGGCGGAACGAAATGCTGAAGTTGAGTTCGCGGCCGTTTTGCGCGGCTTCGGCACGTACACGGCGCACCAGGTCGCCGGCTTGCGCCAAGGACTCACCCCACAAGGCGTAGACGTCGGCGTGTTTGCCCGCCACCTTCAAAGCCGGGGCCGAAGCACCACCAAAGAAGATGGGCACACGCTTGCCGTTCACCGGTTTGATTTCGCTCCACGCCCCCTTGGCGCGGTAGTAAGTGCCGTCATGGTCAAACGGCTTTTCTTCGCCCCAGACGCGGCGCAGCACTTGCAGGTACTCATCGGTGCGGGCATAACGTTCGTCGTGGCCCAGGTAGTCGCCGTCGCGCTGCTGGTCTTCGTCCGAGCCACCCGAGATGTAGTGCACCGCCACACGCCCGCCGGTGTAGTGGTCCAGCGTGGCCAATTGGCGCGCGGCCAGGGTGGGCGACACAAAACCGGGGCGATGGGCCAGCAGGAAGTGCACACGTTGCGTCGCGGCAGCGGCATAGGCCACGGTCAACAGCGGATCTGGGCTGGTGGAACTGGCGGGCACCAACACGCGGTCAAAGCCTGCATGTTCATGCGCTTGTGCAAACGCCCGCACGTAAGCCGGGTTGAGGGCCGGGCCTTTGGGTGCAATGGTTTCTGAAACCTCTTGCGACTGAATCATGCCTATGAACTGGACTGCCATGTGAGAAAACTCCTGTCAGGTGAAATGCTGTCAATGCCTGGATCTTCAAACCCAGAGGCCTCATTGCCAACGAAGGAAAACGTGTTTGGGCATGCGGTTTTTGCACATGTACAGCGGGCTCAATGTGGAAAGCCGCCGCGCAGCAAACGCACCGGTTCTGCGTCCATGCGCCGCACCAGGGCATCCAGGCCTTCGCCCGGTGTTGCGTTGGTTTTGGTGACGGCCGGCCCTGTCACACCCGAGCGGCACACCAGGTCGTCCTCCGACCACGCAGGTGCGCCCGGCAGGCCACGCGCACGCAGCCAGCCGGCGCGATCCACAATCATCTGGTAGCCCGGCAACTCGGTTTGCGGCACGCCCAACACCAAGGCCAAGGCGGCCATGGACGCCGGGCCATCGGTCAGGCATTCAGGGTCGTCGCCCGCGTCTTGTGGGCGCGCGGTGGCCACCAGGTCGACCAGGCGCGGATCCTGTTCGGGCAGGCCCGCTGCGCTGGGCAGTACCACACGGACGCGCTGACCCAGCAAATCGTGTGTGCTGTGCTCGCCACTCAGGCCGCGCCTGCAGCGCACCGCCAAGGCGGGCAAGCGTATAGGCCGCTCCCAGGCGCCACTCTCGCGCAGCATCTGGCCAGCGGCGTGGGCCTGCAGGTAGTCCAGCACGTCCCAGACCTCTTGGTCGTTCAGCACATGGCCAAAACCCGGCATGGTGGGCACACCGCCACGACCTTGCATACCTTCGCGCACGCGCCAGAACAACTCACCATCGAGGCGCTTCCACAACAAGGCGCCATTGAGTGATGGTGGCCACATCGGCAGGCTGGCCGCGTCGGGTCCTTCGCCCCGACCGTCCGTGCCGTGGCAACGAATACATTGCTGCTGGTACACCGCCTGGCCACGCACAATGCCTTGTGCGCTAAAGCCGCTGGGCGACTGGTGCAGGCTGGTGGGCACGGCGGCAGTCAACAACAGGTTTGCATCGGGCCAGGGCGTCAACACCAGCACCGCCACGGCCAGCAGCCACAACCGCTCGCGCGCGCGCCGCCAAAAAAACGACCATAGGACCAGGCCGGCGGCAAACACGCTGGCGCCCAGCGCTGTGAGCACACGCCGCGCATGGCCAGCATCGACCAGCAGCATTTCGGCCGATAGGCGATGCGCAAACGGCCACGCCGGTTGGCCATACACCTCGGGCGCCAGGCCCAGCCACGACAACAGGCTACGCAGACCTTGTTGCGCGGCCTGCAGGCCTTCGAGCAGGCCGTTGACTATCTCGGGAGAAAGTGCCACAGGAAACGTTGCTTACCAGCTCGCATCCAGGCCCAGCAAGGCCAGCGCACGGTGGCGCAGTGCCGCCAACTTGGGGTCGCCACGGTGGCGCGGATATGGCAGGTCGTTCACCAGCACTTCGGTGATACGCGCCGGCCGGTCGGAGAACACCACCACGCGCTGCGCCATGAACAGCGCCTCTTCCACATCGTGTGTGACCAGCAGTGCCGAGAAACCGGTGCGTTGCCACAACTCGACCAACTCGGTCTGCATGCTCAGCCGCGTCAACGAGTCGAGCTTGCCCAAGGGTTCATCGAGCACCAGCAGGCTGGGGTCGTTGACCAAGGCCCGCGCCAGGGCCACGCGCTGCGCCATGCCGCCCGACAACTGGTGCGGAAAGGCCTTGGCAAACGAGGCCAGGCCCACCAGTTCCAGCGCTTGCTCGACACGCTGGCGCTGCGCCTTCAGCACACCACGCGCCTGCAGGCCCAGGGCCACGTTGTCCCACACCGTGCGCCAAGGGAACAGCGTGGGATCCTGAAACACCACAATGCGTGACGGATCGGGCTGGGTGATGGTTTTGCCGTCTTGCAGCAAGCTGCCCGTGGTCGCCGGCTCCAGCCCAGCCACCAAGCGCAGCAAAGTGCTTTTGCCGCAGCCGCTGGGGCCCAGCAAGGCGACAAACTCGCCCGGGGCGATAGACAAGTCCAGCTCGTCTATCACATGCAGGGCACCACCCGGCAAATCAAACCAATGGCTCACATTGCGCACATCAATCTGTGAACCTTTCACGCTGTTCTGCGCTGCTGCAGGCGCCTCTTTCTCGACCACACTCACCATTTCACAACCCCCTTCTGCCACGACAACACCCGGTCGCGCAGCACAAACAACAAGGTGATCACACCCGAGAACAGCAGCGCCATGATGATCAAGGCGGCATACATATTGGGATAGGCCGCCCAGCCTTGCGCCCAGGTGAGGTACCAGCCCAGGCCGGACTTCACACCCAGCATCTCGGCCACCACCAGCGTGGAAAACGCCGCACCCAAGCCCATGAACAAGCCCACAAACACCTGCGGCAAGGCTGCCGGGATGGCGACACGCAACACCAGAAACCATTGCGAGGCGCCCAGCGTGCGCGCCACGTCGTAGTAGTTTTTATGCACGTTGGCGACCCCCGACCAGGTGAGCACCGCCACCGGAAACGCCATGCCCAGCGCAATCAGGAAAATCGCCGTGGACCAGCTCGATGGAAAGAAATAAAAGCTGATGGGCAGCAGCGCCGTGGTCGGCACTGGGCCCAGAATACGCAGCACCGGGTGAATCCAGTAGCTGGCCTGGCGCGACCAGCCTATCAACACGCCAATCACAAAACCCACACTGGCGCCAATCGAAATGCCCACGGCCAGCAATCGCAGTGAGTTGCCAGCGCTCTCGGCCAGGCGTGCGTAGTCGGTGGCATACACCTCGACCAAAGTTTGCGGCGGCGCAAAAAACGGTGGCGGCAGTGTGCCCAGCTTGGCGGTGAACACCTGCCAGATGGAAAAGCCCAGCGCCAGCGCCACCAGCCACGGGCCCAGCGGGCGCACCCTTTGTGTGGCGACAGACCAGGGTGTCAACACCGGAGCCAAAACCAGCGCGAACAGCAGCCCGGCCACACCAAAGGCCGCCCAGGCAAACTCTTCGGTGTAGGTCCACTCGTTGAAGCCTGCGGGCTTGTTGGGCCACAGGTAGGTCAGCGCACCGAGTAAAGCCCAGGCTATGCTGGCCAGCAGGCCAATGCTCCAGAACCTGGCGGGCGCCACGGCTTGCAGCGGGCGCGCGGCTGCCTGGGTTCGGGTGCGCGGCGCAGCCACGCCGGGTGGCGCGGGCAAGAGGTTGTCGGCGACTATGCTCATGGCTGGCTCCAGCGTCAAGCCAACACGTCGGCGTAGACGTGGGCCGCAAACTTGGCCGGGTCGGTGCTGGGCTTGAGCACGTTGACCAGCTTGAAGTCGCGGGCGTAGAACTCGATCTCCTGGCGCAACGCCGTGCCCACGGGGTGGTTGCGGTGCGTCAACGTGCCCAACACGGCGCGCAAGTCTTCCTGCGGCACCTTGGAGTAGGGGCTGAAGATTTTGGCGGTTTCGTTCGGGTTGTCGGCCACGAAGTCTGAGGCCTCTATCAGCGCACGTGTCAACGCGGCGGCCGTGGGTCTGTCGTTGCGCACCATGTTGCCACTCACACCCAGCACGCAGCAGGTTTTGGCGGCGTATTCACCCGACAGGTTGCTTGCCAGGTCCACCAGTCCCTTGGTACGGCGCTGGATCAGGAACAGGTTGGGATCACCGTCGGCAATCGCGTGGGCCTCACCCTTCTCTACCGCCAGGCCCAGCATGTCGCCGGGAAACTGGCGCCAAGTCACGTCTTTTTCGGGATTCAGCCCGGCCTTGGTCAGCAGCACCGAGAAGAAGTTCTTGCCGGGGCTGTTGAGGTCGGACACGGCGATGGTTTTGCCCTTGAGCTTTTGCAGGTCGGTCACACCGGCGGGGCCGTAACCCACCAGGCGCGAGCAGCCGCCATGTGAACTGCCCACCAGCTTCACGTCAAAGCCCGACTCCAGCGGCTTGATCCAGCGGTGCACCATGCCCACACCGGCGTCGGCCTTGGAGGTGGCGATGGCTTCGAGCAACTGGTCGGTGGAACCCGCAAAGTTCACCAGCTCGACCTTCAAGCCGTGTTTTTCAAAGATGCCGCGCTCTTGCGCCACAGGCGCTGCCGACAAACAAATGGCGTTGGCGTTCCAGGCCAGTTTCACCTCGCGCAGCGGCCCGGCCGCAAAGGCCGAACGGCCGATCACGCTGGCGCCGGCCACAGCGCCTGTCACACCGGCGGCCTGCAGCCATTGGCGGCGCGACCAGTTTGCGAGTTTGTTCTGTTCCATGCGGTCATCCCTTTGGTTTAAATTGAGGCTGAATCGACGGCTATTGCAATCAAAAATGCAAAACCTGGGAAAGAAGGATTTCAGTTATGGATATGCAAAAGCGTCAGCACAAAGCCATGCATTCACTGGTTCAATCCACACCATGACCACTTTGCTAGACATTCCACGCCTGAACGACTTCGTGCAGGCCTTTGGCGCCCTGCTAGACACCGGCCCCGATGAAGCCCGCGTGGTGGCCGAGGGCGGCGCGCTGCTGCAGGCCCTGGTGCGCCATGACGACTGGCTGCCCGCCAGCCACGCCCAGCCCGATGCCGCCCGCTACAGCCAATACCTGCTGCATGCCGATGCGCGCGAGCGCTTTTCGGTGGTGAGTTTTGTCTGGGGGCCGGGCCAGGCCACACCCATACACAACCACACCGTGTGGGGGCTAATCGGCATGCTGCGCGGCGCCGAGGTGTCGCAAGCCTATGCCTTAAGTGCCGACGGGCAATGGCAGGCCGACGGCAGCGCCATCACCTTGCACCCCGGCGATGTGGAAGCCGTGTCACCGCGTCTGGGCGACGTGCACCGCGTGCACAACGCACTGGCTGGGCAAACCTCCATCAGCATCCACGTTTACGGCGCCGACATTGGCAAGGTGAAACGCGAGGTGTTTTTCCCCGATGGCTCGAGCAAACTGTTCATCTCCGGCTATAGCGCACCGGCGCTGGCGACAGCTTAATTTCCCGACTGCTTTTCACTTCCAACATGCCTCAAACGATTGCTTTCAAGACCCCTGCCGACGTGCGCCAAGCCCTGCTGGCGCAGCAAGAAATTGCGCTGATCGACGTGCGCGAAGAAGACCCCTTCGCCCAAGCCCACCCGCTGTTCGCAGCCAACTTTCCCGCCAGCCGGCTGGAGCTGGACGCCTGGCGTCGTATCCCGCGCCGCAACACAACCATCGTGGTGTATGACAACGGCGAAGGCCTGGCCGCACCGGCGGCGGCCACGCTGCAGCAACTCGGCTACACCGATGTGGCCTTGCTGCAAGGCGGCCTGCAGGGTTGGCGCGATGCTGGCGGCGAAATCTTCATCGACGTGAACGTGCCCAGCAAAGCCTTTGGTGAACTGGTGGAAGCCAAACGCCACACACCGTCACTCGCTGCCGAGGAAGTGCAGGCGCTGCTGGACGCCAAGGCCGATGTGGTGGTTCTCGACGCACGCCGCTTCGACGAATACCAGACCATGAGCATCCCCAGCGCCACCAGCGTACCCGGGGCCGAACTGGTGCTGCGCGCACGCGCCCTGGCGCCCAACCCGGCGACACAAATCATCGTCAACTGCGCGGGCCGCACCCGCAGCATCATAGGCACACAATCGTTGGTGAACGCAGGTGTGCCCAACCCCGTGGCGGCCCTGCGCAACGGCACCATAGGCTGGCTGTTGGCCAGCCAAAAACTCGACAAAGGTGCCAGTCGCCAAGGCGCCGAAGCCGCACCTTTGGACGAAGCACAGCGCGCACAGGCCGCAACCCAGGCCCGCAGTGTGGCCGACCGCGCGGCTGTGGGCCGCGCCAAAACCGCCGACTTGGCACGCTGGCGCAGCGCCGCCGAACAAGCCAGCCGCACCAGCTATTTCTTTGATGTGCGCACCCCGGAAGAATTTGCTGGCGGCCATCTGCCCGGCTTTGCCAGCGCACCCGGCGGTCAACTGGTGCAGGAGACCGACCACTCCGCCCCGGTACGCGGTGCCCGCCTGGTGCTGGCCGACACCGACGGTGTGCGCGCCAACATGACGGCTTCGTGGCTGGCCCAATTGGGCTGGGAGGTCTGGGTGCTGGACGACGTGCCGGCAAGCGACTTCACGACCGCGCCACAAGCCGCCGCCTACCCAGAGCCACGTGGCCACTCGCAAAACGTCAGCGCCGCCGACTTGGCCAACTGGCTGGCGAACACACCCGCCGGCGACACCGCGGTACTCGACTTCACCACCAGCGCCAACTACGTGCAACGCCATATTCCCGGCGCCTGGTTTGTGCTGCGCTCGCAATTGGCCCAAGGGCTGAAAGAAATCCCCAAGGCAAAACGTTATGTAGTGACCTGCGGCAGCAGCCTGTTGGCCCGCTACGCGGTGCAAGACATCGCCGAACAAACCGGCGCCGAAGTCTGGGTGCTGGACGGCGGCACACAAGCCTGGATCGCCCAGGGCCTGCCGCTGGAACACGGCGAAACCCGCCTGGCCGCGCCACGCATAGACCGCTACCGCCGCCCCTACGAAGGCACGGAAAGCCCGCGCGAAGCCATGCAGGCGTATCTGGATTGGGAGTTTGGCCTGGTCGACCAACTGGCGCGTGATGGCACACATGGGTTCAAGGTGTTGTAGTCCAGCGCAGAGCAAACGGCACCAACAACAAGGGGGACAAACTGTCCCCCTTTTGTTTTGTGCAGATGGTGTGCGCGGCTCAGACCGTGGCGGCTTCCCTGGCTTTGGCAACGGCGGGCTGCGCAGCCTGGGCGATGGCGGTCCGTGCCACGGTGTTGCGGTTCTCCGGCACAGTCAGCCCCAGGTTCGCGCGGAACGTGGTGTGTGGCAATGCCGGGCGCAACAGGCCACGCGCTTGCAGCAGCGGCACGGCCAGCGCGACAAACTGCTTCAGCGAGTCGTTGGGCAAGGCCTCGAAGAACACAAAACCATCGGCCGCACCACCCTCGAACCAGCGCTGGATTTCATCCACCACTTGCTCGGCCGTGCCCACGAAGCTGCGCTTGGGGCGGGCAAACCATTGCGCCACCTCGCGCAGCGTCAGTTGGTGCTCACGCGCGTGTTGTTTGATGCGATCAGTGGCCGAAGCCTGGCTGTTGCGGCCCAGCTCGCCCAGATCCGGGAATGGCGCGTCCAGCGGGTACTGGCGAAAGTCGTGGTCGTTGAATGGGCGGGCCAAGGCCGCCAGTGCGTTTTCAATCGGCACCAGCGCGGCCAGGGCTTCGAATTTGGCTTCGGCTTCTTCTGCCGTGCGGCCCACGATGGGGCGTATGCCGGGCAACAGAAACACCTGGTCCGGGTTGCGGCCGGCTGCGGCCACGCGGCCTTTGACCTCTTGTGCGTAGGCGCGGGCCTCTTCAAACGTGTCGCCATGGAAGAAGATCGCATCGGCCCTGGCGGACGCAAAGGCCTTGCCGTCCTCCGAAGCACCGGCCTGGAAGATCACCGGCTGGCCTTGTGGGGAACGGCTGATGTTGAGCGGCCCTTCCACCTGGAAGAACTCGCCCTTGTGGTCCAGCTTGTGCAGCTTCTTTTCGTCGAAGAACTGGCCGCTGGTTTTGTCGCGTACCAGCGCATCGTCTTCCCATGAATCCCACAGGCCTTGCACCACGTCCAGGTGTTCACCGGCCAGGCGGTAACGCACGTCGTGGGCGTAGTGTTCTTCGCGGCCATAGTTGCGTGCGCTGCCGTCCAGCCACGAGGTGACCACGTTCCAGCCCGCACGGCCACCGCTGATGTGGTCTAGCGAAGCGAATTGGCGCGCCACCGTGAAAGGTTCGCTGTAGCTGGCCGTCACCGTGGCCACCAAGCCTATGCGCTCGGTGACCGCGGCCAGGGCCGAAAGAATGGTGATGGGCTCGAAACGGTTGAGGTAATGCGGGCTGGAGCGCGGCGTGATGTGCACGCTGTCGGCCACGAACAAGAATTCAAACCCGGCCTGCTCGGCGAGTTGCGCTTGCGCCTTGTAGAAGCCGAAGTTGACGCTGGCGTCGGTCACCGCCGTCTCGTAGCGCCAGTCGCCCCAGCCGGCGCCCACGCCGTGGAGAACAAAACCGAGTTTGAGGGTGCGCGCTTGGGTGCTGGGGTTCTGGGCCATGGAGAGCGTCCTTGAAGAATGTGGCGGGCAAAAATGACAAAGCCCTGCAGCGTAGGCCGCAGGGCTTTGATCGCCAACGAAGAAAATCAACTATCGGTATGCGCTGCCGCCGCTGCCGATTGCGCCGCCTGCTGCAAGGCCAGGTCCACGGCCTCACGTGTCAGCGTGGGCACAAAACTCTCGATGAAGTGGTAGGCATAACCGCGCAGCCAGCCGCCTCGGCGCAAGCCCAGCCGCGTGAGGTTGACCTCGAACAAATGGCGCGCCTCCAGAATGCGCAACTGGCGGTCACGCTCCGGATCCACGGCAATCGAGGCCACGATGCCCACCCCCATGCCCAGCTCCACATAGGTCTTGATCACATCGGCGTCCATGGCGGTCAGCACCACGTCGGGGCGCAGGCCTTCGCGCGCAAAGGCTTCGTCGATGTGGGCGCGGCCGGTGTAGCCCTGTTCGTAGGTGATGATGGGGTACTCGGCGAGTTGCTCCAGCGTCACCGGCGCATCGGTCTCCAGCAAGGGATGGCCGGGCTGCACCACGATGCTGTGCGTCCAGCGGTAACACGGCAGTGTCACCAGGCCGTCGTAAGTGGCCAGCGCCTCGGTCGCCACACCAATGTCGGCCTCGCCGCTGAGCAGCATCTCGGCCACCTGGCGTGGCGAGCCCTGGTGCAGATGCATGCTGACATTGGGAAAGCGCGCCCTGAAGTCGCGCACCACCTGTGGCAAGGCATAACGCGCTTGAGAGTGTGTGGCGGCGACCGACAGGCGGCCATGTGAACTGGCGTGAAAGTCTTCACCCGCACGCTTGAGGTTCTCGGCTTCCAGCAGCAGGCGCTCCAGAATCGGCAACAGTGTCTGGCCCGGCGGCGTGAGGCCGGTCAGGCGTTTGCCAGCGCGCACAAAAATCTCCACGCCCAGCTCTTCCTCTAGCTCGCGGATCTGGCGGCTCACGCCGGGTTGCGAGGTGAACAACATGTGCGCCACCTCGGTCAAATTGAAGCCGCAACGCACGGCTTCGCGCACAGAGCGCAATTGCTGAAAATTCATGACCAGACGGCCCTGCACCCACCGGGCTGCGATGTCGCAAGGGCTCCTATTCTTGTAGCTGCATACGCTTGTTGTGCAAGTGCTGCAGCCACTTTTTTCTTAAAACGTTTGAGAGCTTGGCCTGACAGCTTGACCTTACAGCTTGGCGATAGAGACTTCGGTCGACTTGACCAAGGCCACAACATCCGAGCCCACCACCAAGCCCAGGTCGTCGACCGAGCGCGTGGTGATCACCGAGGTGACCACGCCAAACGGCGTTTCCACGTCGACTTCCGAGACCACGTCGCCGCGGATGATTTCGCGGACTTTGCCTTTGAACTGGTTGCGCACATTGATGGCTTGAATGGACATGGGGTACTCCTTTTGTAGTCCGTTAGAGAAATGTTGAAACAGTAAAAGATTCAGATCGCCCAGCGCAGGCCAACGGCTGGCACACCCGGCCAGTCGCTGGGCTGCGCGGGTTCAGCGTCGGGCTTTTGCAGCACACGGTCGAGAATGCGTTTTTCGATCGCGGCAAAGGCCGCATCACCTTGTGAACGCGGGCGTGCTAGCGTGATGCGTTCATCCAGCGCAATACGCCCGTCTTCGATCAGGATCACGCGGTCGGCCAGGGCCACGGCCTCTTGCACGTCGTGTGTCACCAGCAAGGCGGTGAAACGATGGCGCTGCCACAGGCCTTCGATCAGGCGGTGCATCTCGGTGCGCGTCAAAGCATCCAGCGCGCCCAGAGGCTCGTCCAGCAGCAGCAACTGCGGGCGGTGCACCAGCGCCCGCGCCAGCGCCACACGTTGGCGTTGACCGCCCGACAAACGCGCCGGCCATTCGTTGGCGCGGTCGCCCAGGCCCACCTGCTGCAGCACTTCGCGGCCGCGTTGGATGGCGGCCGTGGGCAGGCCCAGCAGCACGTTGTCCAGCACGCGGTGCCAGGGCAGCAGGCGCGCTTCCTGGAACATGATGCGGGTGTCGGGGCGCAAGCCCTTGATCTCCTGGCCATCGGTCTGCAGCGAACCGCTGCTGGCCGACTCCAGGCCGGCCACCAGGCGCAGCAAGGTGCTTTTGCCGCAGCCGCTGCGGCCCACGATGGCGACAAATTCGCCGGGTTCGATTTCCAGTTGGGTGTTGCGCAGCACTTCGCGTGCGCCATAACTCTTGCTCAGGTTGCGCAAGCGCAGGCGCAGGCCACCTTTGGCCGTGTCGGCTTTTTCTGGTGCGGAAACGTCGGACATCTTCAGGCTCCAGGTTTGTAAAGAGAAACTTCCAGCGTGTTGACACGCTTGGGCAACAGCTTTTCACTCAGGAAGGCATCGGCAATACGTTGCTGCTCGGCCAGGCCGTCCAGCACCACCGGGCGCACGGCGTAGCTGCGGCGACCATTGGCCTGCTCCACGGTGGCGGCATCCAGCCCCCACACCGGCGCCAGCAGTGCCGCCGCGTCGCGTGGATTGGCCTTCACCCATTGGCCGGTTTTCACCAGTTCGGCGTAGATCACCTTGAGCACATCGGGCCGCGCCTGCGCATAACGCGTGCTGGCCAGGTAGTAGCGCTGGTAGGACGCCACACCCGTGCCGTCGGCCAGCACACGGATGTTCGACTGGCGTTGGGCGGCGGACAAAAATGGGTCCCACACCACCCAGGCGTCTATGGCGCCGCGTTCAAACGCGGCACGGCCATCGGCCGGGGTCAGGTAGGCGGGCTCGATGTCGCGCAAGCTGAGCCCGGCCTTTTCCAGCGCGGCGATCAGCAGGTAGTGCACACCCGCAGCCTTGGCAAAACCGACTCGTTTGCCCTTGAGGTCGGCCACGCTGCGCAAGGGCGAGTCGGAGCGCACCACAATCGCCTGGGCCGTGGGCGACGGCGCTTCCTGCGCCACAAAGGTCAGGTTTGCACCAGCCGCCTGGGCGAACACCGGCACGGTGTCGGCCACGTCGGCGGTGAAGTCCAGGTTGTCCAGGTTCAAGGCCTCCAAAAGCGGCAAGCCGCTGGTGAATTCGTGCCAGGACAGCTTCACGCCCAGCGGCGCGAGTTGTTGCTCCAGCACTCCCTGGGTCTTCAGCACGGCGATCAGCGTGGACGACTTTTGGTAGCCGATGCGAACCGTAGCGTTAGCTTGTGCGGACGCCAATCCAGTCGTGCCCAGCACGCCCATTGCTGCCAAGCCTGTCAACACATGGCGGCGGTTCAAAGAACGATTCAAATTCATGATGTGTCTCTCAGATGCTGTGCTTCAAGCGTTGACCTTGGCTTGGTAGCCGGGGTGCCAGCGCAGCCACCAGTGCTCCAGCCCACGCGCAAAAACGTCGGCCAGCTTGCCCAGCAGCGCGTAGAGCAGAATGCCCACGAGCACCACGTCGGTCTGCAGGAATTCGCGGGCGTTCATGGTCAGGTAACCAATGCCAGACTGCGCAGAAATGGTCTCGGCCACGATCAGAATCACCCACATCAAACCCAGCGAAAAACGCAGGCCCACCAGGATGGACGACAGCGCGCCCGGTAAGACGATGTCGCGGTACAGTTGCCAGCGTGTGAGGCCGTAGGTGCGGCCCATTTCGATCAGGCCCGGATCCACATTGCGGATGCCGTGGAAGGTGTTGAGGTAAATCGGGAAGAACACCGACACGCTGATCAGGAACAGCTTGGCCGACTCGTCAATGCCAAACCACAGGATGACCAGCGGAATCAGTGCCAATGCGGGGATGTTGCGCACCATCTGAATGGTCGAATCGAGCAGCGTCTCAAAGAAGCGGATGGAACCAGTCAGCAGGCCCAGCAGCAGGCCCAAGCCGCCACCAATCGCCAAGCCGGCAAGTGCGCGACCAGCGCTGATCTTCACGTGCACCCACAACTCGCCCGACACGGCCAGCGTCCAGGCAGCACGCACCACGTCCACCGGCGCGGGCAACACGCGGGTTGAGAGCCAACCCAGCGTGGAGGCGATTTGCCACACCGTGATCAACAACACCGGCACCAGCCAGGGCAGCAGCCGTTGGCCCAGCACAGTGGCAAAGCGACCTAGGGCGGCAGCAGTGGCACCGCTGCCGGGCTCGGCCAACTGGCTATCGGGCAGCGGCGAGACAGAGAGTTCTTGCACAGATTGCGTCATACGGGGTACTCCAATTCGTCGTCGGGTTCCAAAAACTCCAGTTGGTTGCCCGCTGGGTCTTTGACATAAAAACGCAGATAACCGGGCAATGCGCGGTTCTCCACCAACTGCAGTTGCGCTTGCAGCAAGCGGCTGCGTAATTCAGGCAGGTTGTCGACCTCGAAGGCCAGGTGCGAGGCCACGGGTGCGGGCGCGTTGCTGTCGGTGGGCACCAGCTCTATCTGCTGCGCACCGGCCGCAAAACGCAGGGTGCGGCTGGGCGGCTGGCGCAGCTCGGGCAGGCCCAGAAGCTGGTGGTAGAAGTTGCGGATCTGCCCCTCGGCGCCGGCCGGATAGGCCAGTTGCACGTGGTGCACACGTTGGATGGAATGGATGGGCATGGGCTGGTCCTCCTCAGCTTTGTGATGCCGCACGTGCGGCATCAGGTGCTAGCGAATTTGCGGCGTGCAGTGCGGTGTGCGGAACCACAGCGCGTGGCACATAGCTGTTGCCCACGGCTTCACCAAAAACCGGCCCGCCATGGAGCTTGTCGCGCAACGCCAGCGGCAACAGCGGGAACACCAGTTCGGCAAAACGGTAGGCCTCTTCCAGGTGCGGGTAGCCCGACAACACAAAGGTGTCTATGCCAGCCGCCGCGTATTCCTGCATACGTTCGGCCACGGTGTGCGGGTCGCCCACCAGGGCCGTGCCGGCACCACCACGCACCAGGCCTACACCAGCCCACAGGTTGGGACTGATTTCCAGGTCGGCGCGCGTACGCTTGACCCCCTTGGCATGCAGCGCGGCCATACGCCGCTGGCCGACCGAATCCATGCGTGCAAAGGCCGCCTGGGCGTTGACCACGGTCTCGTCCTTCACGCGGCTGATGAGGTCTTCCGCGGCTTCCCAGGCGCGGCTGTCGCTTTCGCGCACGATGACGTGCAGGCGGATACCAAAGCGCAGCGTGCGGCCGTGTTTGGCGGCACGCGCACGTACGTCGGCAATCTTCTTGGCCACTTCGGCCGGTGGTTCACCCCAGGTGAGGTAGGCATCCACCTGCTCGGCGGCCAGATCGTGTGCGGGCTCGGACGAGCCACCAAAATAAACCGGCGGATAGGGACGCTGCACCGACGGGAACAGCAGCTTGGCGCCTTTGACCTGGATGTGCTGGCCGTCGAAGTCCAGACTCTGGCCTTCATGGCTGCGCGCAATGACTTCGCGCCAGATGCGGATGAACTCGGCCGATTGTTCGTAGCGTGCCGCGTGATCGAGGTACACGCCATCACCTTCCAACTCGGCTTGATCGCCGCCGGTGACCAGGTTGATCAGCAGGCGGCCACCCGAGAGGCGGTCGAACGTAGCGGCCATGCGTGCGGCCAGACCAGGCTGGTGCAGGCCGGGGCGCACGGCGACCAGGAACTTGAGGCGGCGTGTCACGGGGATCAGGCTCGCGGCGACCACCCAAGGGTCTTCACAGGTGCGGCCTGTGGGCAACAAAACACCTTCATAACCCAGGCTGTCGGCCGCGACGGCGATCTGCTTGAAGTAATCGTGGCCGATCTGGCGCGCGCCTTCAGCGGTGCCAAGGTAACGGCTGTCGCCGTGGGTGGGAATGAACCAGAATACTTGCATGGAAGAGGCTCCTGAAGACGTGTTCGGAAATTTCTAGGGGTGTTTTTTGAAGGGGAGTACGTTGCTCAGCCAGCCGCCAATCGGCCAAGCTCGGCCGGCGTGGGGCGCCAGACGATGTCGCTCACACGCACGGCGCGGGGGATCAGGCCTAGCTTTAGAAAGGCATCGGCCACACGCTGCTGGTCGGCCACGATTTGTGCGTTCAGCAAACCCACGGGGGATGGCGGGCGGCGCTGTATGAACAGGCTCACCACCCCGGCATCCAGGCCACTGAAGTTGGCAATCAGCTTGATGGCTTCCTTGCGCGCGTCCTGCGCCAGGCGGTCGGCGCGGGTCAGTTCGTCGAACAACGCGCCCAGCACTTGCGGGTGTTTTTGCACAAACGGTTTGGCCGCCAGGTAAAACGAGTTGTTGCCAGACAGCCCGCGTCCCGTGGCCAAGGCGCGTGGGCTGATCGCCAGTTCGGTCGCCGCATAAAACGGGTCCCAGATGGCCCATGCATCGACCGCGCCTTTTTCAAACGCGGCACGTGCATCGGCGGGTGCCAGGTACACCGGTTGAATGTCGCTCCAGGCCAGGTTGGCCTTCTCCAGCGCACGCAGCACCAGGTAGTGCGCGCTGGAGCCTTTCTGGAACGCCACACGGCGGCCCTTGAGGTCCTGCAGCGACTTCAGCGGTGAGGGGCCCGGCACCAGAATGGCCGAGCTGTCGGGCTTGGAAGGCTCGGCGCCCACATACAGCAACTCGATGCCGGCCGACTGTGCAAACACCGGTGGGGTGTCGCCGGTCAAGCCAAACTCCAGGCTGCCGCTGGCCAATGCTTCCAGCAACTGCGGGCCAGCCGGAAACTCCAGCCAGACAATCTTGCTGTTGGGGAAGCGTTTTTCCAGCACGCCCTGCTGCTTCAGGATCACCAGGTTGACGGCCGCCTTTTGGTAGCCTATGCGCAGCACCTCGGGTGCCGCCACGGCGGAGACACCTTGCGCCTTGGCATCCTGCGCGAACAGGCTGGACAGGCTCCAGCTGAACGCGGTGGTGCCCAACAACTGCAGTGCGCGGCGGCGCTGTGCTGGTGGAACGGATAACAGGCTCATGGTGTGCTCCAGACGGTGTGTGTTTACAGATCCACCGGTGCGGCGTGCAGCAGGTTGAGCTTCTTCGGGATCAGCTTCAGGTCGAAGAAGGTGTCGGCAATTTGCTGCTGCTCGGCCAGGATGGCGCGGGTCACCGGGGCGGTGCCAAACTGCGCGCGGCTGAGGTAGAGCGCGGTGATGCTCTTGTCCAGGCCAAGCACACTGGCCAGCTCGGCAGCGGCAGCATCCTTGTTCTGTGCCGCCCAGTTGTCGATGTTGTTGAGTTCTTCGAGCGCAATGCGCAGCACGTCGGCATTACGCGTGGCGAAGTCACGCGAGGTGAAGTAGTAGGCACGGTTGTGCACCACACCGGTGGCGTCTGCCAGGGTACGGGCGTCCAGCGTTTTTTGTGCGGCGGCAAGGAACGGGTCCCAGATGATCCAGGCATCGACCGCGCCTTTTTCAAACGCCGCCCGCGCATCGGCTGGCGCCAGAAAAACCGACTGCACATCGCTGTACTTCAGGCCGTGTTTTTCGAGCAGCTTCACCAGGAAGTAATGCACGTTCGAGCCCTTGTTGTAGGCGATGCGTTTGCCCTTGAGGTCTTTGACGTGCTGGATGGCCGAGGTCTTGGGCACGATCACCGCCTCTAACGCTGGGCGTGGCACGGTGGCACCGGCGTAGACCAGCGGCGCACCGGCGGCCTGGGCAAAGATTGGCGGCGCTTCGCCCACGTCACCAAAATCGATGGCACCAACGTTCAGCGCTTCCAGCTGCACCGGACCGGCGTTGAATTCGGTCCAACTGACCTTCACGCCCAGCGGCGCCAGGCGTTTCTCCAGCGTGCCGCGGCCCTTCAGCACGGACAGCCAGCCTTTCTGATGGCCCACACGCAAGATACGTTCACCGCTTTGCGCCTGCGTCAGGCTGCTGCCGCCCAGGGCCGCTGCGGCGATGGCGCTGGTCAGGACCTGGCGGCGATTAAATGAGATGGTCATGGCAAATTTCTTTCAGGATGTAGAAGGTTCAACAAATCTTTGGCGGCGTATACGTGGTGCAGGGCAACAGCAGCCCCTGCCCGCAACACCGGGGCATTTGCAAAAACAAATGGAAAAGATGAAAAGACCGGTGCGGAGCAGTGCGGCGTTTGCCGCCTGCCCTCACCGCTTGTTAAACGCTACATCGCACTTGCGAGAAATGCACAGGCTCGAAACGCCCGGCGGGCACTGGCGCTGGACGCAGGGTTTCGGTCACCAGCGTGTTCACCGCTTCGTCGATACGGCTGGAGATCTCCGGGCCTACGAGGTAGGCGCCCTCGGGAATCGAGGTCACTTGCGCATCCGTGGCATAGATGCCGGGCAGTATGTGTTTGGCCCCCAGCGACTGCAACACCGGACGCAGCGCGTAGTCCAGCGCCAACATGTGGTGTGGGCTGCCACCGGTGGCCAAAGGCAACACGGTTTTGCCCTTCAGTGCGGTTTGTGGCAGCAGGTCCAAAAACACCTTCAGCACGCCGCTGTAGGCCGCCTTGTAGACCGGCGTGGCCACCACCAGCACACGGGCACGGGCCACCAGATCCACAGCCTGGCTGATGGTGCGGTGCCCCACGTCGGCCAGCAGCAGCGCCTGCGGCGACAGATCGCGAATATGCAGGCGTTCGACCAATTGGCCTCGGCTGGCCAGTTGCTGCGAAACGCTGTCCAGCAAAGCCGCAGAACGTGAACGTTCGGACGGGCTACCGGCAATCAACAAAACAGACATGGGGGTTCCCTGGTTTCAGCAAGCCGTGACGGCTTATTTGTTGGTATAGATTTGATCGAACGAGCCACCGTCGGCAAAGTGGGCCTTGTCGGCCTTGCCCCAGCCACCAAACGCCTGGTCAATGGTGAACAGCGTCAGCTTGGGGAACTGGTTGGCGTACTTGGCCTTGGCCTTGTCGGCGGTGGGGCGGTAGTAGTTACGACCGGCAATTTCTTGGCCTTCATCGGAATACAGGTACTCCAGGTAGGCCGTGGCGACAGCACGCGAGCCCTTGCGGTCCACCACCTTGTCTACGACAGAGACCGAAGGTTCGGCCAGGATGCTGATGCTGGGCACGACGATTTCAAACTTCTCGGGGCCGAATTCCTTCAGCGCCAGGAAGGCTTCGTTTTCCCAGGCCAGCAGCACGTCGCCCACATTGCGCTGCACAAAGGTGATGGTGGAGCCACGTGCGCCGGTGTCCAGCACGGGCACGTTCTTGAACAGTGCGCTGACGAAGGTCTTGGCTTGTGCGTCGCCGCCCTGCTTGCGCTTGGCGTATTCCCAGGCGGCGAGGTAGTTCCAGCGCGCACCACCCGAGGTCTTGGGGTTGGGGGTGATCACCGACACACCGGGCTTGATCAGGTCGTCCCAGTCCTTCACACCCTTGGGGTTGCCCTTGCGCACCAGGAACACAATGGTCGAGCTGTAGGGTGCCGAGTTGTGCGGCAGGCGCTTGACCCAGTCCTGCTTGATCAGGCCGCCGTTGTTCACCAGTGCGTCCACGTCGCCGCCCAGCGCCAGCGTCACCACATCGGCGTCAATGCCATCGATCACCGAGCGGGCCTGTTTGCCCGAGCCGCCATGCGATTGTTTGATGGTCACGTCCTGGCCGGTCTTGCCCTTCCAGTACTTGCTGAAGGCGGCGTTGTAGTCCACATACAGCTCGCGGGTTGGGTCGTACGACACGTTCAGCAACGTGACAGGCGCTGGTGCCGATTGGGCGATGGCGCCAATAGCCGACCCTGCGAGGGTGAGGGCCAAAGCGGCCTGGGCGGAAACATTGATAAAGTTGCGGCGTGACGTCATTTTTGGCTCCAATTCCTCAAAAAACTTGATGGAACGCATTCTGGAAGCCGTTGCAAAAAACTAAAACTACTTAGTTTTCAGTTTTAAATTACCCAAACATCTAAGACAAGCGAAAGTACCCACACTCATGGCACGCATGGTTCAATGCATCAAGCTCGGCAAAGAAGCTGAAGGACTTGATTTCCCCCCCTACCCCGGCGCGCTCGGCCAACGCATTTGGGAAAACGTCAGCAAGGAAGCCTGGGCCGGCTGGATCAAGCACCAGACCATGCTGGTGAACGAAAACCGCCTCAACCTGGCCGATCTGCGCGCCCGCCAATACCTGGCGCGGCAGATGGAAAACCATTTCTTCGGCGCCGGCGCCGACGCCGCGCAGGGCTACGTGCCGCCTTCGGCCTAAGTTCGTAAGCAGGTTCTAACCGCCACAATTGAGCGGCCTGGGCGAAAGTCCCAGGCCGTTTTTGTTTCATGACCCCGTATTTGTTCCCTCATGGCTGAATCTGCTGATGCGTTGCTCCAAGGCTGCGGCCTGCCCGTGGCTTGGCGCGGTCAGCCGCGCTGGTGTGTATTGGAGACAAGCTTTGGCGCTGGGCTGAACTTTCTCGCCACCTGGGATGCCTGGCGACGCGACCCAGCGCGGCCACGTGTGCTGCACTTCGTCGCCATTGCGGCTGGGCCGGTCAACTTTGATCACGTGCAGCACCCGCTCGCAACGCAACTGGCCGCGCAGTTGTGGGGGCTGCAGCCGGGCGTGCATCGCCTGGTATTTGAAGGCGGCCAAGTACTGCTGACCCTGTGTATTGGCGATGCCCAGGTCATGCTGCGCGAGCGGCCCTGTCAGGCTGACAGCGTGTACCTTGATGGAACGAACACAGAGCAATGGTCGCCACACACACTCAAGGCCGTGGCGCGCTGCTGCCGCTTGGGTACGCGCATCGCCACTGAAGCCACCACGCAAGCCGTACACGACGCTTTGGCGCAAGTGGGATTCAAGGTACAAAAAACACACGACCTCCTAAAAGGCGAATACGCCCCAGCATGGACGCCGCGTGGCGACGTGAGCGAGCCCGCCTATTGGACGGGCGAGCCAGGCGACTGCATCGTCATTGGCGCGGGCATTGCAGGTGCCAGCGCGGCCGCCAGCCTGGCGCGGCGCGGCTGGCGTGTGCTGGTGCTGGACGCGGCCGATCGACCCGCCACCGGCGCGTCGGCCTTGCCAGCGGGCTTGTTTGCGCCCCATGTGTCGGGAGATGACAACCTGGTCTCACGCATCACGCGTGCGGGTGTGCGCGCCACACGCGAGCTGGCGCGCGGCCTGCTGCGTGAAGATGTGGACTGGGGCCCCACTGGTGTGCTGCAGCATCAAGCCGAGGGTTCGGTCAAAAAACTGCCACATGACGACGCCGCCAGCCGCGACTGGAGCCGCCCCGCGAGCCACGCGCAACGTACACAAGCCGGCCTGCCGAGCGATCTGCCCAGTGAGGCATGCCATTGGCACGCCAGCGCCGGCTGGCTACGCCCGGCCGCTCTGGTGCGCGCGCTGCTGGCCACGCCGGGTGTGCAATGGTGTGGCGGCGTGCGCGTGGAGCGCCTGCAACGCACGGCGGATGGCGCGGCCTGGCAACTCTTGGACGCAACCGGCAACAACATTCTGCAAGCGCCGCTGGTGGTGCTGGCCACGGCCTACGGCACACGGGCACTCACACATGGTTTGCTGCCCGCCGCGCTGCCGCTGAACCCACTACGCGGCCAGGTGGCTTATGGCTCCATGAGCGAGGCCCCGCCCGAGTTGGAAGCGACACGCCCGCCGTTTCCCGTGAATGGCCTGGGCAGTTTCATCAGCGGTGTGCCCGGGCCCGATGAGGCCCAAGCGATCTGGATCACCGGCGCCACCTACGAACGCGCTTGTGATCAGGCCCTGATCCGCCCCGAAGACCACACCGCGAATTGGGCCAAATTACAAATACTTTTACCCCAGGTGGCAGCCGCCTTGCAGCCGGCTTTTGAGGAAGGCGCGGTCACTGCCTGGGCCGGAGTGCGTTGCACCTATCCGGATCGGCTGCCGCTGGTGGGCCCGCTCGATGCGCAGCACGCACCTGGCCTATGGGTCAGCACCGCCATGGGCTCGCGCGGCCTGACGCTGGCCGTGTTGTGTGCAGAACTATTGGCGGCACGCCTGCACGGCGAGCCCCTGCCCCTGCCGGCCAAACTGGCGGCCGCACTGGACGCACGGCGCGCCCAGGCCAAGGGCTGAGGTTCTAGCGCACTCAAGCACATTCAGCCAGGTTCAAGCCTTGCGCCGTGGCTTGGCCGGGGCTGGCGCCACCGCGACCAGTCTAGGCTGAGGCGGGTTTTGCGCAGGCCGCAGCACGCCTTTGCGCACCGGGCTGGACAACACCAACGAGGTGGTCACCGCGCCATAGGTGGCCAGGGTGTCGACCACACGCTCCAGATCTTCCGGCTGGGCAATGGCGCAGCGCACAACAAAACAATCGGCGCCCGTCACGCGGTCAACCTCCAGTACCTCGGGCATTTCCGCAAATAGCTTGAGGTAGGGCTGAATGCCGGTGTGGTTGGTCTGGATGCGGATGATGGCCTGCAGCCCCACACCCACCGCACGCAGGTTGATGCGCGCACCGTAGCCTTCTATCACCCCGGCGTCCTCGAGCTTGCGTACACGCTCGCTCATGGCCGGCTGCGACAAACCAATTTGTTTACCCAAGGCCGCCAGGCTCTGCCTTGCGTCGGCCTGCAGGGCTTCGAGAATCTGCCAATCCTTTTTGTCCAACACCAAGTTGCCCACGGCCGTTTGCCTCGCTTGAAGGGAATCTACGTAAACTGGCCCCTAACCATCGTAAGGGGCCATTGCATTGTCACTCCTGCACAACGCCTTCTTCAAGCTCATGGGGCTTCTTGCCTTGTGCGCCGCCTCGGCATCACATGCCGCCACCCAGGACCCGGGCACGCTGACGGTTGGCTCCAAACGTTTTACCGAGTCCTACATCCTGGCCGAGGTGCTGTCACAAACGGCCAAGCCGACATTGCAGCAGCCGCCCAAGCTCACGCAGGGCATAGGCAACACGGCCATCGTCTACGAGGCGCTGCGCTCCGGCAGCATTGACATGTATGCCGAGTACAGCGGCACCATTGCGCAGGAGATTCTCAAAGACCCCAAGGCCACCTCCATCGAGGCCATGAACGCGGCCCTCAAGCCGCTGGGCCTGGGCGTAGCCATTGCGCTGGGCTTCAATGACGGCTACGCGCTGGCCATGCGCGCAGCCGATGCCGAGCGACTGGGCATTCGCACCCTGAGCGACCTGGCGGCGCACCCGCAGTTGAAGTTCGGTTTGTCCAACGAATTCATAGGCCGGGCCGACGGCTGGCGCGGTATGGCCGAGCGTTACGCCTTGAAGGCCCAACCCGTGGGCCTGGACCATGGCCTGGCCTACGACGCGATTGGCGCCAAGCAAGTGGACGTGATCGACATCTACACCACCGACGCCAAGATCGACCACTTGGGCCTGCGTGTGCTGCAGGACAACAAGGCCTATTTCCCGCGCTACGACGCGCTGGTATTGCACCGGCTGGACCTGCCACAACGCCTGCCGCAAACTTGGGCCGCGCTGAAGGCACTGGAAGGCAGGATAGACGAACACGCCATGATCGCGATGAACGCCCGCGCAGAATTACAAGGTGTCGCCTTTGATGTGATTGCGCGCGACTTCCTGAAAAGCCTCACCTCTGGCGGCAGCCCAGCGGGTGGCACGGAAACGGCCGCGCGCGGTTTCATGGCCAAGCTGCTGGGCCCGGATCTCGCGCGCCTCACCTACCAGCATTTGCTGCTGGTGCTGCTGTCGGTGGGCATTGCGATGGTGATTGCGGTGCCGATTGCAATTGCCGTGGCGGCCCAGCCGCGCGCACGTGCCGCCGCGCTCACCTTCACCAGCCTGATGCAAACCGTGCCTTCGCTGGCGCTGTTGGCGATCTTGATTTCGCTCACCGGCGCCATTGGCACGGTGCCAGCGCTGATGGCCCTGACGCTTTATTCGTTGCTGCCCATCATGAGCAACACCGTCACCGGCCTGGCCGAAGTGCCCGATGGCCTGCGCAACGCCAGCACCGCCCTGGGCATGACGCCGACGCAAAGCCTGCGTTACGTGCAACTGCCCTTGGCCCTGCCCACCCTGATCGCCGGAGTGCGCACAGCCATGGCGATTGCCATTGGCACGGCCACCATTGCGGCATTTGTCGGCGCGGGTGGTTATGGCGAACGCATCGTCACCGGCCTGGCCTTGAATGACCGCGAACTGCTGATGGCTGGCGCCTTGCCTGCGGCCTTGCTGGCCTTGCTGAGCGAAGCTTTTTTTGAGTTGCTGCAACGCTGGCTGCGGCCGACCCAGACACGCGCCGCAGCGCTTGCCCAATAGTTCATCGGCCCAGGGCCGGTTTTTCCGATGTTTGCGCCTGTACACAGGGCGAGGGATTGCCTATCTTCAAACGCTCTCATTCCACTCCCTGGACCCATCATGCAACTCATAGGCATGCTCGATTCGCCTTATGTACGCCGCGTCGCCATCACGCTGCATTTGTTGAACATTGCATTTGAGCATCGCTCGATTTCGGTGTTCTCCACCTTTGAGCAATTCAAGCAGCTCAATCCGGTGGTGAAAGCGCCCACGCTGGTCTGCGACGACGGCACGGTGCTGATGGATTCAAACCTGATCCTGGACTACGTGGAAGCCGCAGCCGGCAGGTCGCTCTGGCCCGCCGATCTGCAAGACCTGCGGCACGCGCTGCGCGTGGTGGGGCTGGCGCTGGCAGCCTGCGAGAAGTCGGTGCAAATCGTCTACGAACACAAGCTGCGCCCCGCAGACAAGTTACACGCACCTTGGCTGGAGCGGGTGCAGCAGCAATTGGTGACAGCCTATGCCGAGCTTGAGGCGGAGTTGGTACGTGTGCCGCTGGCCTGCACTGCGGCCGGCATGACCCAGGCGGGTGTGACGGCCGCAGTCGCCTGGCAGTTCAGCCAGATGTTGCTGCCGCCACTGGTGGGCGACTTGATTTCTGAAGCCGCCCATCCCGTGCTGACGGCGTTTTCTGCACAGGCCGAAACGCTGCCCGCATTCCAAACGGCACCGCCGCTATGAGGCCGTGCACCCGCTACAGCGGCGCGCCCAGCAACGGCCGCCCGGTCAGCCGCGTCAACACCCCCAGCGGGCTGCGCTCGGGATGGGTCTGGTATTGCGGCGCCATAAAGTAGGTTTGCTCCATCATGAACTGGCCGCTGTAGACCGCGTGCAAGGTCTGGTCCGAAAAACACACCCAGGTGCTGCCCGCGGCGAACGGCATTTCCATCTGGTCGGCCGTACGCTGGTAGTCCAGGTTCTGCTTCAGCAGGTCGTGCAGTTGCAGCATCATGTGGTCGTATTCGCTGCGCAGCGACTTGGTGATGCGCAGCCGCCGCAACCACGCGGCCTGCCAGGCACGGTAGGGCTTGGCCTGGGGCAGAAAGCGTTGGGCCATCACGTCAAACGGCTCGCCGACACGCCACAGGCGCGGCACACCGGCCGGGTTCAGATTGGTGAACACGCGCAGAATGCGTTCGCCCCGGTTCGGCCGCGAGGGAAACGCGTCTACATGCAGGCGCTTGTCGTCGGCACGCCAGGACTGCGTGCGCGATTCGACCTGCATGGGCCTAAAGCTGGTGGGCTCCAGTCGCAGGTGCGGCGTGTAGTTGGGAAACAGTTGGTCGATCAGCGCGTTGGCTTGGGTGCGGTAACGCAGCATCATGGCGCTCAGCGTGGCCAGCTCGGCCTCGGTGCCCACAGCACCTTTCACCGGCGCATCCGGCTGCGCGCGTTGGCTGATGTTGCGCGACTTAGGGTCACGCACTTCGGGGCGCAGCAAGGCCGCCTCGGCCGGCGACAAGCTGAAGGCCATTTGCGGGAAGTACAACACACCGCCGCCTTCCAGCGCCTCGGCCCAGTCGGCCTGCGGGCTGCGGCCGGTCCACGACGCCCCGGCAACTTCAACAATAGGGTTTTGCATCGCTGCATTCTCGCAAACCTTGGCGCTGAAAGGGCTGCTCAGGCACATGTCCGAAAACGGCTAACCTGTGCCCAGGCCAAGCCTATGATTCAAGCCATGGAAGCCCTCACCCCCGCCCCCAACAGCCTGGAAGACGATGCCTGCTACATGGCGCTGCGCACTCGTGACGCACGCTTTGACGGCCGCTTCTTCACTGCCGTCACCAGCACCGGCATCTACTGCCGGCCGGTATGTGGTGTGCGCACACCCAAACGCGAAAACTGCCGCTTCTACACCCATGCGGCCCAGGCCGAACTGGCCGGCTTTCGCCCTTGCCTGCGCTGCCGGCCGGAACTGGCGCCACACAGCCTGCATTGGTCGGTGCAGGACGCTTCGCGCATCCTGGCCCAGCAGGCTGCGCGTTTGCTCGACGAGCCCGACGCCTGGCCCGACGAGCCCCCCACGGTCGAAGCCCTGGCCACACGCATGGGTGTGAGCGATCGCCACGTGCGCCGCATCTTCATGGCCGAGTTTGGCGTGTCGCCCATGCAATACCTGCAAACCCGCCGCCTGCTCACCGCCAAGCAGTTGCTGGCCGATACCCAGTTGCCCGTGGCCCAGGTAGCGCTCTCCAGCGGTTATGCCAGCGTGCGCCGCTTCAACGATGCGTTTGCGGCGCACTACCGGCTCAGCCCTAGCCAACTGCGGCGCCAGGGTGCAGCGCCGGCCGAGCAGCATCTGGCCTCCAGCAACATCAGACTTGCATACCGCCCGCCGTTTGATGCCGCCGCGCTGCTGGCCTTTTTCCGGACGCGGCTGGTGTCGGGGGTCGAATGGATAACCCCCGTGGATGAAGCCCCGCACATGCCTTTGCAAATGGCCCGCACGCTGCGGGTGCAGGCAGCGGGTGCGGAACATACCGGCTGGATTGAAGTTGAATTTGAACCCGCACATCACCGCGTAGTCCTGCGCGTGAGTGACGGCCTGGGCTCGGTACTGCCGCATGTGATCCGGCGCGTGCGCGCCTGGCTAGACCTGGACGCCGACCCCGAAGCCATCCACGCGGTGCTGGGCCAGCGTTTTCCGCAAGGCCTGGGCCAGCGTGTGCCGGGCAGCATGGACGGCTTCGAATTGGCCGTACGCGCCGTGTTGGGCCAGCAGATCACCGTGGCTGCCGCACGCACCCTGGCGCAGCGCCTGGTGAACCGTCTGGGCACACCCATGGAAACCAGCAGACCCGAACTCAACCGTTTGTTCCCCACACCCATGGCCATCAGCCTTTTGGGCGACGCCGCCGGTGACGCCCTCGGCCAGCTTGGCATCGTGCGGCAAAGGCAGGCGGCCATCATCGCGCTGGCGCAGGCCGTGGCTGGCCAGCAGCTGGCCTTGTTTCCAGGGGCTCCGGTGGAAGCCACCGTGCAGGCCTTGAAAGCGATGCCCGGTATTGGCGACTGGACCGCGCAATACATCGCCATGCGTGCGCTGCGCTGGCCGGACGCGTTTCCTGCGGGGGACGTGGCGCTGCAGAACGCGCTGGGTGTGCGCGCCGAACGGCAACCGGCGCGTGCCGCGGAAGAAGCCTCCCAGGCGTGGCGCCCCTGGCGCAGCTACGCCGTGTTGTCTGCCTGGGCCGAACTTGCGCCCCCGGCAAAGCCCCAAAAGCTATCAAAAACAGCAGCAGCCCTCGCAGATACAGCAAGCGCTGGAGATCAAAATCATGATTAACTATTCGCCCAATACCGTGCGCACCAGCTGGCTCAGCCCGCTGGGCCCCATGACCTTCGCCGCCTCGGAAAAAGGCTTATGTGGTGTGTGGTTCGACGGCCAGCGCCACGAACCCGACCTGAACCAATGGCCGCTGGTGCCACTGGAAAGCCATCCTGTGCTGGTGCAAACGCGTGACGCCTTGGTCGCTTACTTTGCCGGCACCAGCGCCCGGTTCGACGTACCACTGGACCTGGGCGGCGGCACGCCGTTTCAGCAAGCCGTGTGGCAAGCGCTGCTGCAGATCCCGGCCGGTGCGACCACCAGTTACCGCGCATTGAGCCAACACATAGGCCGCCCCAAGGCCGTGCGCGCCGTGGGTGCGGCGATTGGCCGCAATCCCATCAGTGTGGTCGTGCCCTGCCACCGCGTGGTCGGCAGCAGCGGCGACCTCACCGGTTATGCCGGCGGTGTGGAGCGCAAAGCCTGGCTGCTTCAGAGAGAGAATGCGCCCCTGGCGACCCAGCCCCATGTGAGCCATAAAACGAGAAAAACACAGTGAACAACCCCAGCCTCAAAACACCCATCAGCGCAGCTACAGCCGCAACCTCCAGCACCGGACAGTCCAAGAAATGGATTTTCGACTTTGTGCTGCTGGCCGCCATCTGGGGCGCATCGTTTCTGTTCATGCGTGGCGCGGCGCTGGAGTTTGGCGCCGTGCCCACCGCAGGCCTGCGGGTGCTGATCGCGGCCATCGCCCTGCTGCCTCTTCTGTGGATGCGCAATTTGTTTCCCGCACTGGCCCAGCACTGGCGCGCGGTGCTCGGCGTAGGGCTGTTGAACTCGGCGATTCCGTTTGCCTGCTTCTCATATGCGGTGTTGTCCATCAGCACCGGTTTGTCGTCCATCCTGAACGCCACAACACCCTTGTTTGGCGCCGTTGTGGCCTGGGTCTGGCTGCGCGAAAAGCCTGACGGCTCGCGCATCATCGGCCTGGCCATAGGCTTTCTGGGTGTGGTGCTGCTGGCCTGGGAAAAGGCCAGCTTCAAGCCCGGCGCCAGCGGCGCGGCCACCGGTTGGGCGGTGTTGGCCTGCCTGCTGGCCTGCCTGTGCTACGGCATTGCGGGCAGCTTCACCAAACGTTTTCTCACCGGCGTGCCGCCTATGGCGACTGCGGCCGGCAGCCAGATCGGCGCGGCCATAGGTTTGGCTTTGCCCGCGCTGTGGCTGCGCCCTGAGGTGCTGCCCAGCGCACACGCCTGGGGCTCGCTGCTGGTGGTGGGGGTGCTGTGTTCGGCCGTGGCCTATGTGTTGTTCTTCCGGCTGATCGCCACCGTGGGGCCGGCCAAAGCCTTGACCGTGACCTTTGCCATTCCGGTGTTCGGCGTGTTTTACGGCACGGTTTTCCTGGGTGAAAGCCTCACGCTGTGGATGGTAGGTTGTGGCCTGGTGATTGTCTGTGGCACGGTCTTGTCGACCGGGCTGGTCAAGCTTGGCAAAACCAAAAACGCGTAGAGCCACTCGGCGGGTAGACTCGCGGGCCCTTTGTAGCGCTGCGGGCATGGCTCACGGCGCTGCTGCCTCTGCCCGCTTGCCAGCCTGACCGCCTTTTTCGCTCAATGCCCATTCGCCACCTGCGCAGCGCCGCCATACAAACCGAAATCAAAGCCTTGTGGCGGCTGGCCTGGCCGGTGCTGATCGGGCAACTCGCCACCGTCGGCCTGGGTGTGACCGACGTGGCCATGGCCGGCCATGCCTCGGCCGAGGATCTGGCCGGTGTGTCACTGGGCGTGTCGATCTGGCACTTGCTGATGATCACGCTCACCGGCGCATTGCTGTCGGTCAACCCCGTGGTGTCGCAACTCTATGGCGCACAGGCGCTGGGGCGCATTCCGCACGTGGTGCGCCAGGCGATGTGGAAAGCCCTGGGCCTGGGTGTGCTGGCCATGCTGGCGGCCAACGTCGCGACCGTGGTGTTTGACCACATGCAGTTGGAGCCCGCAGTGCGCACACTGGCCATAAACTTCGTGCGCATCACCAGCACCGCCTTCCCGGCGTTTTGCCTTTATCGCGTGTTGTACGGCTACAGCACCAGCATCAACCAGACCAAACCGATGATGGTGATTGCCGTGTTGGCGCTGCTGATCAGCATCGTGCTCAACAGCCTGCTGGTGTTTGGCCTGTTCGGCCTGCCGCGACTCGGCGGCCAGGGTTGTGCCTGGGCCACGGTGGCCTGTGTCTGGTTCGATCTGGGCGCCATTCTGTGGTGGGTACGCCGCGCACCGGCCTACCGCAGCACCCAGCCGCTGCGCCAATGGGAGTGGCCCGAATGGCGCGAGATCCGCGGCCTGCTCAAGCTCGGTTTGCCGATTGGCGTGACGTTTTTTGCCGAGTCCAGCGCCTTCAGCCTGGTGGCGCTCCTGGTGGCGGGCTTTGGCGCCACCGTGGTGGCCGCACACCAGGTGGCGCTGAGTTTTACGTCACTGGTGTTCATGCTGCCCATGAGCCTGGGCGTGGCACTGCTGACCCGCGTCGGCCAGGCCTTGGGCGCCCAGGATGCACACGCGGCGCGCATGCGTGCCTGGGTTGGCGTTGGCATGGCGCTGGCGTTGTCGGCTGGGGCGGCTTTGGGCATTGCGCTGTTCAACACGGTCATTGCCAATGCCTACACCAGCGACGCCGGCGTGGCGGCTCTGGCCGCCCACCTGCTGTTGTTTGCGGCGGTATTCCAGTTGTCGGACGGCACCCAGGTGGCTGTGGCCAGCGCCGTGCGCGCCTACAAGGTCACGCGCCTGCCGATGTTCATTCACATGTTTTCGTTCTGGGGCATTTGCCTGCCCTTGGGCTGTGTGCTGGGCCTGGCGCCCGAATGGTTGCCCTGGAAACCGGCCGTGCCCATGGCGGCCCAAGGCTTTTGGACGGCCTTGGTGGTGGGCTTGACCGTGGCCGCCGTCAGCCTGTGGCTGTTGCTCGGACGCGTGTCCAGGCAACGCCTGCTGGCCGCCGCAGGCCCGCGTTGATCCAGCGCTTCTTCTAGCCGCGCGGCGCCGCCGGGGGTTCAAACACACGCACACGCTCGTCGGTTTTTTTTGCGGCATACATCGCCTGGTCCGCATTCCCCAGCAGGCTCTGTAGATCCTGCCCATGCTCGGGGTAGAAGGCCACACCAATACTGGCCGAGACCGCGACTTCTATGCCGTTAGACAGTTGCACCGGGCTTTCGATCAGCGCCACCACCCGGCGCAACACGGTCAGGTGCTCGTCGGCACTTTCCAGATGTGCGAGCAGGATCACGAACTCGTCCCCGCCGAGCCGGCAGACGGTGTCGTTGCCACGCACCGTGGCCTGCAGCCGCTGCGCCATCGTTTTCAGCAACTCGTCTCCCGCCGCGTGGCCGTGGACGTCATTGACCTGCTTGAAGCCATCCAGATCGAGGTAACACAGGCCCAGACGCTGGTGGTAACGCGTGGCCATGGCCATGGCAGGTGTGATGCGGCTGACCAGCGAGGAGCGGTTGGGCAAGCCCGTCAATGCGTCATGAAAAGCCATGTGCTCGACCCGTTCCTGCGAAGCCTTCAGCGGCGTGATGTCGGCCAACATCCACATCGACTCCTCCAGCGCGTGGTCTAACATCACGCCGTGGGCGTCCACCCATATCAGATGTCCGAGTTTGTGCCTGACCTGAAATTGCGCACGGAAGCGCTCACCAGCGCGCAATGCGGTCAGCGCGCGCGCGCGCAGCGTGTGGTAGGCCTCTTCATTGACATGGAACTGCATCAGCGACGCCCCTTCGACGTCTTGCGGCGCGTAGCCAAAAATGGTCTGCATGGCCTGGTTGCGCCACACCACCTTCTGGTCGCGCAATTTCACAATACCTATCAATTCGTTGTCCAGCATCAACTGCTGCTCCCGCAGCACGTGCTGCAAGCGTTCTTTGGTCGCCTTGAGTTCCGTGATGTCGTAGATCACGGTGCGGGTCATCAGAAATGCACCCTGCGCATCGGTCACGGCGGTGGCACTCAGGCTGACCTGGCGCGCCGGCATGCCAGGTGCCACCAAGTCCAGCACCAGGCCAGAGACGGCCTGATTGGCCTTGACCTGGGGAAACAGGCGCTTGAACTGCGCCCGGCCTTCGTCCGTCAGAAACTCGGAAATTTGGCGCTGGCCAATGAGCGCCTGCGGCGTGCACCCCAGCCAGGACGCCACGGTGGTGTTGACGTGCAGGAAGTAGCCATCCGCGTCCAGCGAGTAGTAGCCACAAGGGGCGTTGTCATACAGATCGCGGATCTCCGCAGCCGAGTTGGCCAGCCGGGTCGCCAAGGTCTTGCGCTCGGTGATGTCGCGCGACGAACAGTAGATCAGCTCCTCGCCTTCAATCGACACCGCCACGCTGCTCACCTCCACATCGATGCTGCTGCCATCGGCACGGCGGTGCCGCGTCTCAAACTTGCGCAGTTCGCGCAGGTCGGCGGTGGCAAGAAACTGCGCAATGTTCTGCTCTGGCAGCGCCGCGTCCCAGTCCGCAACGTGCCGGCCACGCATTTGCTCGGGGCTATAACCCAGCATGGCCGCAAATGACGCACTCAACTCCACCAATTGTCCCGTGCGGTCCAGCACATGGATGCCGTCGCTGGCGGTGTGCAGCAGGGCTTGGTGGCGCCGCGCCTCATGGGCCAGCGCGGCCGCGGCCGCACGTTCACGCCGCCAGGCGCGGTACACCGCCACCGAGGAAAACGCCAGTACCAGCGCCGCCGCCGTGACCAGGCCGGCAACCTGGCTCAGTTGTGTACGCCAGGTCAGCGCATATTCCTGCGTGCCCAGGCCCACCAACACCAGCAGCGGATACCCTTCGACCTGGCGGTAGGCGCCTATGCGCTCCACCTGGTCCAGTGGCGCACGTGTGACCACCACCCCCCGGTCCGGGCGCGCCGCCACGGCCTGGCGCAGTGCCGGGGAAACGTTGTCGCTGGCGGGAGGTTCGGTCTCGGGTCGGCCTGCGACCTGGCGCGCAATCAGCGTCAGGTCGAGGAAGCGCAAACTCACTGCGCCCTCGCTGCCCACATCCACACTGGCTAACTGCTGCGCCAAATGTGCAATGTCCAACACCCCATAGATGACACCGCCAAAGGAGCCATCGGCATTGTCGAAGCGCCGCGCCAGCGCAATCACCTGCTGGTGGCTGATGCGCGACACCAGAGGCTCGGAGATCACCAGGCGGCCACTGACGTCGTCCCGGGCGCGCACAAAAAATGCACGCGATTTAATCTCCAGCGGAGCCAGGGTCGGCACGGCGCTGCCGAAACGCACAACGCCATCGGCGTCGGCGATGCGCAGACCTTGCAGCTCGGGCACCAGCGCCATTTGTTCGGCGAGCATGGTGTTGGTCAAGGCTGCGTCAAAGCCTTCGCCGCTGCGGGAGCGGCGCATCTCCTGGATGACACTGCGCATGGCGGTGTCCACACGCGTCAATTCGGCGGCAATGTTTTGCTGCAAACCCTGGGCAAGGTTTTCGCCGGCCGTCAGCGCACGTTGGTGATAGGACTCGCGGCTGGCCTTCAGCGTCACCGCCGCCAACGAGACAAACAACACGATCACCAGCACATCGACCAGCAGCAGCCAGCGCAACGGCAGAGGATGAACTTCCCCATTTGCACTCTTCATGCAGGCACCCTCACTCGCTATTCACTCAGATCGTTTATCCAGGGACCGTTGAAGACGCCCAAGCAAGCCTCAAAGGCTTGGTTTTGTGCCGCAATTTTCCTGATGATACGAGTTTGGCCTGACAGAAAGCCAACAAATGCTAAGGAGAAATACCGCATCCAACGGGGGGCGTACGGGCTATAACCGCACCGCCTCAGGCCCGGCGTTGCGCCCAGCCCCAGACCTCGTTGGTGACCAAGGCCCCCACCACCATGGCACCACCGATCAGCACGGTAGCACCCGGGGCTTCGTTGGCGCCCCACCATGCCAGCGCAATACCGAAGATCACTTCCAGCAGCCCCAGCAAGGACACTTCCGGCGCCTGCAGAACCCGCGCGCACAACACCGACAACACACAGGGAATCGCCAGTTGCACCAGCCCCAACAGGGCCAGCAGACCCACATCATGCGCCGTGGCCTGGAACGGGTATGCCAAAGGCAGCGTCACCAGCGTGGAGATCAAGGCCCCGACCATGACCGCCGGCACCAGATCAACATGCTGGCCATGCGCCTGGCTGCGCTGCACCACCGTCCAGTTGATGGCAGCAGCCAAGGGCACACACAAGGCGACCGCGGTGCCTAGCAACATGTCACCTTCCATCTGCAACTGCGTGCCGTACATATAACCTATGCCCAGGCCTGCCACGGCAATCGCCAACCAGGTGCGCAGCGCCAGACGATGGCCAATAAAAATGCGCGCCACCAAAGCCGTGAACAACGGCCCCAGCGCCATGGTCACCAGCACGTTGGCGACCGTGGTCAGTGTCAGTGCCACCATGAAGGCGGTGAACATGATGCTCCAGCACACACCCGACACCAGCACCGAGACCCCACCGCGACGGATCTTCTGAAATACCTCGCGCCCCTGGAAGGCCGGCAGTATCACCAGCAGGGACAGCAAGGTGAAAAAGCTGCGCCAGAAAGTGACCTCGAAGCTCTTGGCCGATTCGAGATGGCGTGTGGTGACCCCCGCGATCGACCACATCAAGGTAACCAGAACCATCAGGAACAAAGCGCGCGCGTGAGAGAGTTTCATGGAATGACAGAACGTTGGGAGGCCCATACGGGCCCCAAGTTCGAGATGAAACTGATGGCGATTGCTGACGTATGCGGCGCGCTATTTTCGCCCAGATCTGCACCAGCCAGTGGCGCGGCAAACCCCTAGGGCCGCCATTGCCCTCGCCCGCCGGCATGCAGACCAAGCCCGACAAAGACAAACTTCGCCTACAGCGGCATGTGCCCTCACCTCTACATAATGCATGTACAACCACAGAGGAGAACTCCCATGCGCCTGCGCACCATTTTGCTGATTGCTTTCATCCTGTTGATTGCCGCCTTTGTGACCCTCAACTGGAGCGAGTTCATGCAGCCCACGGAACTCAGCCTGGGGTTTGCCATTTTTCAGGCCCCATTGGGCTTGGTGATGGTTGGACTACTGGTGGTGTCGCTGCTGGTGTTCATGCTGGCATCGGCTTACCAGCAGACCGCGTATTTGCTGGAAAGCCGCAAGTTCAGCAAAGAGATCAACGCGCAGCGCGAGTTGGCCGACAAGGCCGAAGCTTCACGCTTCACCGAGTTACGCCAGGCGCTGGAGCAGATGAACCAAAACGCGCTGCAGCGCGAAGCGGCCCACGAGGCCAGCCTGCGCCAGGAGCTGCAACGGCAGACCGAGCTGATCCTGAGCCGTATCGACAGCTCGGGCAACACCCTTGCCGCCTACATTGGAGAGGTCGACGACCGCATGCAAGGCCGTGGCAACGTGGCTTGAGCGGACACAGGGCTGCTGTGTCCCCCCAAACGCAGGGCCAGCGATACAGATCAGCTTTTGCGGCGGCGACTGGCTGCAGCCACGCCCACCAGACCCAAGGCCAGCAGCGCCAGCGAGGCGGGTTCTGGCACCGTGTTGTTGCCCACGGTCACCAGCACCGAGGTCATGCCCACGATGTTGCCGGTGAATATGTTCGTAGCTTCCAGAATAAAGCTGTACTGGCCGATCGCATTGGGGTCAAAGCTGTATCCGCTGAGCAGTTCAACAAGGTTAAAACCCACGTTTGTCGAGTTCTGCGAATTTGTCAGCCCCCAGTAAATGGTCTTGAAGTTTTCGTTGGCGCTAGGGTCAACGTCAAACAACAGCGAGTAGCTGTAGGGGTTGGCGATGGTGTCGCCGCCAATGTAGTAGTCGATGTTCCAGGTTGCCAGTTGCTGCGCGATCGACGCAGCATTGGTCTGGTCCACCCCGGCGGCAGCGTAGAAAACACCGGCACCGTTGTTCGTCACGGCTTGGTTGGCATAACGTGCGGTCACCGTCAGGCCCAGCGTGATGGTGCCAGTCGCCTGGCCGAAGATGTTGCGGCCGGTGAACCTGTCGATCGCCACAGCGCTATTGGATATGCCAGTGCCGCCGAAGGTGGCGCCGGCCAGGGTGCCGAAGGTGTCATAGGCCGGGGTGAGCGAAGCAGAGGCACTGAGAGACATCAGGGCCATGCTGGCGGAGAGCAGAAATTTGGAGACGAAGTTCATGGCTGCGAAAAGTTTTAAGTTGTTTCATTAAGTAACAGCAGACTTCATGCCACCATGTTGAATCAACAACTTAGCCGCGATTTGTGTCAATTGTGTAAACAATTTCGACGAATTTTGAACACTTGGCCGGATTCCGCGCCTCGCTTGCCAAAACGTTCTGCAAAGCGTTCCGGACTGGGGCTTTGATGCAGCACAGAGACCGGATCGGGTCGGCCTCTTAAAATCCGCGTGTGAACTCCATCCTCAACATCTCCGTCTACAAGTTTGTCCCCCTGCCCGATGCCGACGCCGTGCGCGAGGTGTTGCTGGCCCGGGCCAACGACCTTCAGCTCAAGGGCACCATCCTGCTGGCGCACGAGGGCATCAACATGTTTCTCGCCGGCCCGGCCGAAGCGGTGCACGGCTTCATGGCACAAACCAAGGCCGACCCACGCTTTGCCGACCTGGCGCCCAAGGAGAGCTGGTCGGCCACGCAGCCGTTCAAGAAGATGCTGGTGAAGGTCAAGCGCGAAATCATCCGCATGGACTACCCGACCATTCAGCCCGATTTCTCACGCAACGATGGCCGGGCCCCAGCCGTGGCCGCGGCCACCGTGCGCCGCTGGCTGGACAGCGGCGTGGACGACGAGGGCCGCCCGGTGGTGACGCTGGATACACGCAACGCCTTCGAGGTGGACCACGGCACGTTTGACGGCGCCATCGACTGGCGCATCACCAAGTTCAGCGAGTTCCCGGCGGCACTCAACGCCCACAAGAACGCGTTCGAGGGCAAGACCGTGGTGAGCTTCTGCACCGGCGGCATACGCTGCGAAAAGGCCGCCATCCTGATGCGTGAGGTGGGCGTGGAGCGGGTCTACCAGTTGGAAGGCGGCATCCTCAAGTACTTCGAGGAAACCGATGGCGCCCACTACCACGGCGACTGTTTTGTGTTTGACGAGCGACGCACACTGGGCGCAGACCTGAGCCAGACCACCGCGACCGAAGAAGCCTCCAGCTAAAACTACAGTTTTAATAGCTGCCTGCGCATATGCAGCCTGCGCAAGTGGCAAAAACTTTGCTCAAGCCGGCTTGCGCGGCGGTGGCAGTGGAATGAACTCGGTTTCGCCGGGCACCTGGCCCATGCGTTGCGCCAGCCAGTCTTGCTCGGCCTGCTGTATGCGCTCTTTGCGGCTGGAGACAAAATTCCACACCATGTGGCGATGGCCGTCGAGTTTGTCACCGCCCAGCACCATCAACTGCACATCGGCATCGGCGCGCAGCAGGCAGGTCTTGCCGGGCTCCAGAAAGGCGAACGCCTGTTGCGCCAGCACTTCGCCATCAATCTCGACCGGGCCGTCGACGGCATAAACCCCCAGCTCGGCTTCGCTCGCGGGCAACTCGAACACCTCGCCTGCGGCGAGTTTCACATCGACATACAAGGTACGGCAAAACGTGGCCACCGGCGACTTCTGGCCAAAGGCCTCACCAATCAGCACGCGCACGGTGGAGGCGCCGACCGCCTTGGCCGGCAGTTGAGCGGCGGCGGTGTGGATGAAGCTGGGCTCCACCTCTTCCGCTGACTGCGGCAAGGCGGCCCAGAGCTGGATGCCGTGGTTCACATAAGGCACTTTGGCCAGCTCTTCCGGGCGCCGCTCGGAGTGCACGATGCCGCGTCCCGCCGTCATCCAGTTGATGGCGCCGGGTTCAATTTTCTGCACCGAGCCCAGGCTGTCGCGGTGCATGATGGCGCCCTCGAACAGATAGGTCACGGTGGCCAGGCCAATGTGCGGATGCGGGCGCACGTCGTGCTCGGTTTCGGGCTGTACCGTGACCGGGCCGAAGTGGTCGAAAAAGATGAACGGGCCCACGCCCTGCTTGTGCACCGAGGGCAGCAAGCGGCGCACGAAGAAGCCACCGCCCAGGTCTTTTTGATGTCCGTTGATCTGTGCGGCGATACCCATGGTGGCGGCTCCTGTTGTGCTGTTGAGTTGGCTGTTCTGGCTATTGTCGGCTCAGGCGAGACGCTCGACCTGGGTTTCGATTTCGGTGGTCACGGCCGTCATGAGTTTGTGCACCGGGCATTTCTCGGCCACGGCCTGCAGCTTCTGCATCTGCGCGTCGGTCAGCTCGCCCTTGATCTGCAGTTTGGCCGAGAGACGGTAAATGCCGTCGCGCTCCTTGCTGCTGTCGCGCGTCACCACGGTGTGGATGTCGTCCACCGGAATACCGGCCTTGCGGGCGTACCACATCACGGTGAGTGCCTTGCAACTGGCCAGCGCCGTATCGTAGAAGTCATGCGGGCTGGGTCCGGCATCGTTGCCACCTTCGGCCACACTCACGTCGGCCAGCAACTGGTGCATATCAATTTTGACGGACTGGGCCAGGGCGCTGGCCGCTTGAGCAGGCACCACATGGCGTGCAAGACTGAGTTCAATCGACATAAACAATCCCTTCCAAGGCAATTTCTGTTTCGAGGCCGGACACGCTCAGCGCAGGCGGCAAGCCTAACCGACTTCCGCGCTGAAACTGGCTCAGTGAACTCAAGCCGCGAAACGTTTGGCCATCTCGGCCACACGTGCGCCATAAGCGCGGGCACCGTCCAGATCCCCGGCAAACATCTCGCCAGCACTGGCGTCGGATGGCGAGCGCGCCATGGCCCCCATGTAGGAGCCCAAGGCGTTAGGGTCGTTCGGCCCCGCCGCCTTGGCGTTGCTGGGCATCACACCCAGGCTGACCCACAACATGCCGTGCTGCATGGCCAGAGTGTTCAAGGTGACCAGGGTGTTTTGTTTGTCGCCGCTGGGGCTGGCGCTGTTGGTGAAGCCACCGGCGATCTTGTCCTTCCAGCCGCTGGCAAACCAGACCTTGCTCGAGGCGTCGGCAAAACGCTTGAACTGCCAGCTGACGCTGCCCATGTAGGTGGGCGAGCCAAAGATGATGGCCTGGGCTGCGGCCAGGCTTTCCCAACCGCCTTCAGGCAATTGGCCGTCCGCATCAATGGCCAGCAACTCGGCATCGGCGCCAGCGGCAACGGCTTGCGCCATGCGCTGGGTATGGCCATAACCGGAGTGGTAAACAACAACAACTTCAGACATCTCAATCTCCCTTTTTTGATTCAACAGTATGGCTGCGCCGGCCCACGAGCGCATCACCCAAAAGAAAGGGCCGGACGAAACCGCCGGCCCTTTCCTGCTAGCGCAAGCGCTTAGTTGCCGCGGCGTGCGTCCAGGCTCCAGGCACCTGCACCATGGGCGGCCAACACCAGCAGGCCACCGATGACGGCGATGTTCTTGAAGAACATCAGTTGCTGCACCATGGCTTGTTCAGCTGGCACACCCCAGTAGTTGTGAAAGAACACACTGGCGCCCAAGGTGAACACCGCCAACACCAGTGCCGCGATACGTGTGCCAAAGCCGAAGATCAGTGCCAAGCCACCCACAATCTCCACCACCAGCGCAATTGCAGCGCCAACCGACGGCATGGGCAGACCCTTGGACGCGATGTAACCCACCGTGCCGGCAAAGCCGGTGAGCTTGCTGATACCTGCAGGCAGGAACAACAGCGCGATCAGCAGACGACCCACCAGGTTCAGCGGATTTTGCAAAGAATTCAACATGATGATTTTTCCTAAAAAATAAAAGAAACAAAAAAGAAAACGCAACTCTTGGAAACACCACCGCCGTGGAGGAAACGCACCAGGAACTAGTTCCCGGCATCACCCCCAAGCGGTATGAACGGTTGGAATCAACCGCTCAACGGTACAGCCACGAGCGAGGTGACCGCACCGCCCGAGCTTGGTTACCGGCTCAGGTCGAAAACCAGAACCTCGGCATCCTGGCCGCCGCTCAGCGAAACCGACTTCTCGCCGTCGAGCAACAGCGCATCGCCAGCACTCAGGCTTTCGCCGTTGACCTGCAACGCACCGCGCACCAGGTGCACATAGCCCTTGCGCTCCGGGTTCAGCGCCAAAGTGGCCGATTCCTCACCGTCAAACAAGCCAGCATACATGGCAGCATCGGCATTCACCTTCACCGAACCATTGGCACCGTCGGGCGAGGCCACCAGGCGCAGGGCACCACGCTTCTCGTTCGCCGCAAAGGTCTTTTGCTCGTAGCTGGCGGGAATGCCGGTCACATTGGGTTCAATCCAGATTTGCAGAAAGTGCGTTGTCGCATCAGGTGCATGGTTGAACTCGCTGTGGCGCACGCCGTTGCCCGCACTCATGCGTTGCACGTCACCGGGCGGAATCGCCTTCACGTTGCCCATGGTGTCCTGGTGGGCCAGTTCACCTTCGAGCACGTAGCTGATGATTTCCATGTCGCGGTGGCCGTGGGCGCCGAAGCCGGTGCCCGGGGCGATGCGGTCTTCGTTGATCACACGCAGATTGCCCCAGCCCATGTGGTCAGCGTCAAAGTAACCGGCAAACGAAAAACTATGTTGGGACTTCAGCCAACCGTGATCAGCATGGCCGCGGTCCTGAGATTTACGAAGTGTCAACATAACGAACTCCTGTCTTGGTTAGCGCGCCTTCCGGCGCCCTGGTTGTGGAGGCATCGTGTGCTTCCATGGGCTCAACTTTAGGCGTCTGAGGCTGTTCTGCGAGTCATGGCGTTTGATGGCATCATTCAAATTATTTGAATAGTCGATAGCCGATCATGCAAAACCCGCGCGAAGTCCTGACACCTGAAGCCCTGGCCATGTTGGTCGCCATTGCCGATGCGGGCAGTTTTGCCGGCGCAGCGCGCAGCCTGGGCATGGTGCCCAGCGCCCTCACCTACCGCGTACGCCAGATCGAAGATGCACTCGACGTGCTGCTGTTCGACCGCAGCTCGCGCCAGGCCAAGGTCACCGAGGCGGGCACCGAATTGCTGCGCGAGGGCCGCCGCCTGCTGGCCGACGTGGATGCGGTGGCGAACCGCGTCAAACGTGTGGCCACGGGATGGGAACCACAACTCAGCCTGGCGGTGGACAGCGTGGTCTCCCACGCCACGATGATGGAGCTGTGCGAAGCCTTCTACGCGCTGAACCCGCCCACACGCATCCGGCTACGTGAAGAAATCCTCTCGGGCACGCTGGAAGCGCTGACCTCGGGCCAGGCCGATTTGTCGATTGGCGTGGCCATGGAGGTGGCCTCCAGTCCCGAAATCGAAGCCCGTTTGCTGGGCGAGATGCCGTTCATTTTTGTGACAGCGCCCCACCACCCCCTTGCCAAAGCGGTGGAACCGATTGCGGACGCCGTCATAGGCCAGCATCGCGCGGTGGCCGTGGCCGACAGCGTGCAGCGCGGCGGCGGGCTCACCTATGGGTTGCTCGCGGGCCAGGACGTGTTTACCGTGCCCAGCATGCGCGCCAAGCTGGAAGCCCAGCTGCGCGGCCTGGGCGTGGGCTTTCTGCCTGAAAGCCTGGTGCGCCCGTATCTCGACGCGGGCCACCTGGTGAGCAAACGCGTAGAGCGGCCAAACCGCATCGTGCGCCTGCACTACGCCTGGCGCACGCCGGCGCGCGGCACACAAGGCCGCGCGTTGAAGTGGTGGCTGCAGCAGTTGGAAAGCGCGCCCACACGCCAGGCATTGCTGGAACGTCAAAGCCAACAATGGGATTAGGGCCTGTTAACCCCATGGATGGGAGACGCGTTGCGAGTCCAAAAGGCCAGGGGCGAGGCGCAAAACGCAGCCGGGGTGAACCCCGGCAAGGCTTTGCAACGACGCGGCTGGTCTTTTGGGCCGCAACCCGTTGGGAACGTGCTTAAAAAGCCGCCACTCCGCGTTGCACTCCTAGGCCAGGCAGACGCCTGGCCGCCAAAGTTCTGATGACACAGCGTCTTGATTGGCGGCTTTTGAATCACGTTCGCTCTCTCATCCATAGTGTTAACAGGCCCTAAGTCAATGGTGTGACACCTGAGTGCCGTTTCGCAAAACCCTTTGGCGCAGCGTGTAGAGTGGACGCCGTGGGCATTGGCAATTTGTGCTGGCCACACGGAGCTGAGACAAAGACAACGACCGCCGTCACAACGTTCTGACACTCAACCAGGCAACCGACATGAAAACATCCAAACCGAAAGCCAAACCTCCTCGACGCATTGCCGTCATCGGCGCCGGCATCGCCGGCATCGCCTGTGCCCGCACCTTGATGCAGGCAGGCCATCACGTCACGGTGTTCGACAAAAACCAAGCCGTGGGCGGACGCATGGCCACCACCGAGACAGCGTTTGGCACCTTCGACTACGGCGCGCAATACTTCACCGTGCGTGACCCGCGTTTTCTGCTGGCCCTGCAAGCCACGGCCCAGCATGTTTGCCGCCCCTGGAGCGCCAACCTGGTGCGTGTGCTCGACGCCTTTGGCCGCGTCGCTTCTGCCGCTCTGCCCGGCCGTGAATCACATTGGGTGCCTACCCCCGGCATGAACGCACTCGTCGAACACTGGGCCCAGCCCTTTGTCAGCCAGAAGCAGATCGAACTGGAAACCCGCGTGGTTGGCATTGAACGCGATCGCATGGCGCCCAGACAATGGCAGTTGCGCACCCAGGGCTCGCCCGGCGTGCCGGACGCGGAACACGTGTTCTCCGGCTTCGACCAAGTGCTGCTGGCCACCACCGCAGCGCAGGCGCAGCGCCTGTTGTTTGACGACGCCGCCCATCCCAAATTCGCCAAGGCGCTGCAGGACGTACGCGTCGCTCCGTGCTGGACACTGCTGCTGGCCTACCCACAGGCGAGCCAGCCCACGCTGAGCCACCTGGGGCCGCAGTGGAACGCGGCGCGCAGCAACCACCACCGCATCGCCTGGCTGGCCCGTGAATCATCCAAACCCGGCCGTGGCGGTGTGGAACGCTGGACCGTGCAGGCCAGCGCCGCGTGGTCACACGAACACCAGGAAGACGACACCCCGCGCGTACAGGCCAAGCTACACAAAGCCTTTGCCGAAGTCACCGGCATCCGCGCCGAACCGACCATGGCCACCGTGCACTGCTGGGGCTCGGCACAAACCATCAAACCCCTGGGCCGCAGCCATCTGTGGGACGACAAAGCCGGTCTGGGCCTGGCGGGCGACTGGTGTCTGGGGCATCGGGTCGAAGACGCTTTTATCTCGGGCCTGGAGTTGGCGCTCAGCGTGGCATGAGTCAAGAGGTGGTGATTTGAGCGGCGACGCTGGCCGCTACGTCGGTGATTACATCGGCCGCTTTGCCCCCTCCCCCACGGGCCCGCTGCATGCGGGCTCGTTGGTTGCGGCCCTGGCCAGTTGGCTCGACGCGCGCGCCCATGGCGGCCAGTGGCTGGTGCGCATCGAAGATGTGGATAGCCCGCGCTGCCTGCCGGGCATGGACCGCGTCATCCTGCAACAACTCGCCGCCTGCGGTTTATGGCCCGATGCCGAGCCCGTGTGGCAATCGCAGCGTGGCCCGCTTTACCAGCAGGCGCTGGACCTGTTGCAGCAGACAAAGCTGGTCTATCCCTGCGCTTGCTCACGCAAAGAAATCGCCCAAGCCGCGTTGAAGCTCGGGCAAGCCCCGACGCGGCATGGTGAACTGGTTTATCCCGGCACCTGCCGGCACGGACTGGATGGCAAACCCGCGCGCGCCTGGCGTCTTGACATTCAAAAATCTGAAGAAAAATCGGCTTCCAGGCATGCTGCTCAAGCGCAAAATGCTACTTTTTCAATAACAAACAACATGCTGCACTGGGCGGATCGCCGCCTCGGCCTCCAACAGCAAAACGTAGCCCAGGAGGTCGGCGATTTCGTTTTGCGCCGAGCCGATGGCCTCTGGGCCTACCAGCTCGCGGTTGTTGTGGACGACGCGGCCCAAGGCATCACCCACGTGGTGCGCGGCGAAGATCTGGCCGACAACACGCCGCGCCAGATCTTGTTGCAGCAAGCCCTGGCCCTGGCCACCCCGCACTACCTGCACACGCCGCTGGTGCTAGGCGTCAACGGCGAAAAACTGTCCAAGCAAAATGGCGCACAGGCCTTCGACATGTCCATGCCAAACGCCGCGCTGGACGCCGCGGCGAAGGCCTTGCAGTTGCCGCCCGTGACAGGTAGCCGTGAAGAAAAGCTGGCTTACTGGATAAAGGCTTGGCACGGTATTTACAATCTCGCTCCGTGAACGCCCCAATTTCCTCCCCTCTCGTCCCGGACACCAGCCCCGAAGCCTCGCCACAAGCGGCGCCCGCCGGTGTCCCCTTTCCCAAGACCATCAAGAGTTTTGTGCGCCGCGCTGGCCGCACTACCGTGGGCCAAGCCAAGGCCACGGAAGAGTTGGGCCCGCGTTTTGTGCTGCCCTACGCGGCCCGACCGCTGGACTTGACCGCGGCGTTTGGCCGTAAAGCCCCCACGGTGCTGGAAATCGGCTTTGGCATGGGCGAGGCGTCGGCGCACATTGCCAAGGTGATGCCGGACACCAACTTCCTGTGCTGCGAAGTGCATGAACCCGGCGTGGGTTCGCTGCTCAAGCGCATAGGCGAACAAAATATCGGCAACATCCGCATCCTGGCGCACGACGCCGTGGAAGTGATAGACAACATGCTGCCCGAGGGCTCCATCGAGGGCGTGCATATCTTCTTTCCCGATCCGTGGCACAAAAAACGCCACAACAAACGTCGCCTGGTGCAGCCAGCCCTGGTGGCCAAGCTCGCGGCCCGGCTGAAGATCGGCGGCTACCTGCATTGCGCCACCGACTGGGAACCCTATGCCGTGCAAATGCTGGAGGTGCTGGGTGCAGAGCCACGTCTGAAGAACACCTCACACGACCCATCGGGCTACGCCAACAAACCGCCTTACCGCCCACTCACCAAGTTTGAAAATCGCGGCATTCGCTTGGGCCACGGCGTATGGGATGTGGTGTTCCGACGCGCGTGAAAGCAAGCCCGGGGCGGCAAAACGCCGCCCAGCACACACCACCGGTGCGCAACGGGGTAGGCCCCAGTCTGGTCGGCCTGCCCGATGGGGCATGGGCCACGGTGGCGGACTTTCTGGCAGAGCGTTTTCCGGCGATTCCCCGGGCTGATTGGCTCAAACGCATGAGCCGTGGCTTGGTGGTCGATCTTGCGGGAACCCCCGTCCCCCCTACAGCGCCCTACCGGGCGCACTCCCGCCTGTTCTATTACCGCGACGTAGAAGACGAAATCAAGCTTCAGCTCGACGCCACCATCCTGTTTCAGGACAGGCATCTGCTGGTGGCCGACAAACCGCATTTCCTGCCCAGCGTGCCGGGCGGCCAGTACCTGACACAAACGCTGCTGGTCAAACTCAAGCAGCAGCTTGGCATCGATTCGCTGGCACCATTGCACCGGCTCGACCGCGAAACCGCCGGCATCACCCTCTTCTCCATACGCCCGGAAGACCGCAACGCCTACCACCGGCTGTTTCGCGAACGACTGGTGCACAAACATTACGAAGCCATTGCACCCGCACGCCCGGAACTGGCTTTTCCCCGGCTGCACCGCAGTTGCATGGCCCAGGGTGAGCCCTTTTTTCGTTTGTGTGAGGTCGAGGGCGCGGTGAACTCCGAAACCCAGATGAAGCTGCTGGAGCAACGTGGCGCCTGGGCACGCTACAGTTTGTCGCCACTGACTGGCAAGCGCCATCAGCTACGGGTGCACATGGCGGCTATTGGCGCCCCGATCCGCAACGACCGTTTTTACCCGGTGGTGGACAACAGCCCGGAAGACATGGCACAACCGCTGCAGTTGCTGGCCCGTGCAGTGCGTTTCACCGACCCGGTCACGGGTGAACTCAGGGTATTCGAAAGCGCGCGGCGCCTGGTGCTGCCGGACGCCTAAGCCCGGGGGCGCCTAGCGCCAGACAGGCGATACACCTCAAGCTTGCGCGGTATCGGCCAAGACGCGGTAGACACTTTTGATCAGCGCCAGTACCTGGCGTGTTGTCAGGGCCAGGGTATCCGAGATCTCGTGCAAACCCGTACCACACGCCACCAGGCGCAACACATCCACCTGCGGCTCGGTCAACTCCGCGCCGCCTGCGGCCGGGTGCAGGCCGGCTGCAGCAAGCGGAAACCGCGACAAAACTCGCCGCGCAATACCCGGGCTGATAAGCGCGCCACCGTCACGCAAGGCCAGCACACAAGCAACAATCCATTCGGCTGCGGCATCTTTGAAAAAGTAACCCGATGCACCCGCTTCTATGCAGGCCAACACATATCCGTCGTTGCCCACCGGGGTGCGCAACAAAATCTCCGTGTGTGGTGAAGCCACACGGCAAGCACGGATCGAAGCCGCCACGCCGGCATCGCCCCTGCCGATGTCCATCACCAAGATGTCCGGAGACTGGTGCCTGACCTCTTCCACCAGCTCAGCGGCGTATTCCAGGCCGTATTCCAGGCCGTAGTCCAGCGGCGGCAGCAACTGAAAACCCGCATAGGCACGGACCACGCCGACCAAGCGCTCCAGGTCGGGACCGGGTGTATCCACGATCAGCACACGCACACCACCCACTGGTGTAGCCGCCAAGTCACTAGGTGCCAGAGGTGCGCCCAAGCTGCTGACGGGATCTGCGTTGGCACAACGCGATGCGCTCAGCCGATCCGAGGCGCGTCGGCCATACAAGCTCAGGTGCGGAACACCAAAATAGCGTTGCCCCAGGGTAGAGGCTTGCATCACCACACCTTTGACGGGCCGGTTGCCATGACCGCCGCGCCGCCGGCCTGACCGTTGACGACGGCAGGTGTCACATTTGACGGCGCCACGGGCACCGGGCTGCGGGAAAGCTCCATACGCTCACGGTTTGGCTGCGTCGGTGGGCTCAGCAATGTATCCAGTCGCGGAATCAAATGGCCGGCACCCACGGCCAAGGCAAGACAGCCGGCAATCCATAACATCCCGGCGCGATCGAAATACGCGGAAGCCCCCACCGGGCCCGTCTTGGGCTCAGGCCCAGACAGCATTTCCGCAGTGTCGGCCGGTTGAAATTGCTTGTTGCTCATGCTTCCCTCGCTCTTGTTGTGGCTTCTTCTTGGTGGCGCCTTGGCACTGCGGGACAGCGACCAGGCGATCCAGATGCGCGTTGACAGGTGCGTGCAACGCAGGTGCTATTTGGCCTCGGGAATGGGCCGGGCCTCGTTGCATATTTCACAAGAAGCGCGCATTTCGCTAGCTTGGCCGCTTCGAGATGGCTAAACGTTGATTTCTGCTCAGTTGGACGGCTTCAGCAGCCGTCAAACGCGCGCGCGGGCGCGCGGATGCGGCTAGAACCGCCCTGCCTGGCCAAGGCCCAAGAGCCTGGTCGTCGCCTGGCCCATCAGGATTTTGCAGAGTATGCGCGCGGCACGGCCTGCACAGCCGCGCCCGAAACTGCGCGCAGAACCGATCAGACAGCGAGTTGCTGCTGCACCCAGGCTTGCACCGAGGCCAGCGCGGCCGGCAAGGCTGCCGCATTGGTGCCGCCGGCCATGGCCATGTCAGGCTTGCCGCCACCCTTGCCACCCACTTGCTGGGCCACAAAGTTGACCAGCTCACCGGCCTTGACCTTGGCCGTGGTTTCCTTGCTCACGCCCACGGCGATCTGCACCTTGTCGCCGTCCACCGCAGCCAGCACCACCACGGAAGGCTGGAGCTTGTCGCGCAGCTGCGTCAGGGTGTCGCGCAGGGTCTTGGCATCCGCGCCGTCGAGTCGTGCCGCCAGCAGCTTGATACCAGCAACTTCCACGGCCTGCTGCAGCAGCTCGGCGCCCTGGTTGGCGGCCAGCTTGCTCTTCAGAGCGGCGACTTCCTTTTCCAGCGCCTTGGCGTTGTCCAGCGCTTGTGCGATGCGCGACTGCAACTCGGCCACCGGCGCCTTGAAGCTGGCCGCAGCCTGGGCCACGGTGGCTTCGGTTTCCTGCAGATAGGCCAGGGCGTTCAGGCCGGTGATGGCCTCGATGCGGCGCACGCCAGCGGCAATGCCGCCCTCGCCCACCACCTTGAACAGACCGATGTCGCCGGTACGCTGCACGTGGGTGCCGCCGCAGAGTTCACGGCTGGAGCCGATGTCGAGCACACGCACGGTTTCGCCGTACTTCTCGCCGAACAACATCATGGCGCCGGTCTTCTGGGCCGACTCGATGTCCATGATGCGTGCCTGGGTCGGCTCGTTCTTCAGGATCTCGGCGTTGACGATGTCCTCGATCTGGCGGATCTGCGCATCGGTGACCGGTGCGCCATGCGCAAAATCGAAACGCGTACGCTCGGCGTTCACCAACGAACCCTTTTGCTGCACGTGCTCACCCAGCACTTCGCGCAAGGCCTTGTGCATCAAGTGGGTGGCCGAGTGGTTGCGCACGGTGGCGGCGCGTACGGCGGTGTTGACCTCGGCGCTCACGCTGTCGCCCACCTTGAGCGAACCCTCGGCCAGCGTACCTTGGTGGCCGTAGACATCGGCCTTGATTTTTTGTGTGTCGCCCACGTCGAAGCGCACACCAGCAGCGGTCAGGCGGCCTTCGTCGCCCACCTGTCCGCCGGATTCTGCATAAAACGGCGTGGTGTCCAGCACCACGGTGCCAGTTTGGCCACTCTTTAGCTCGTTAACGCTGGTACCGTCTACGTAGAGCGCTACCACTTTCGCAGCAGACTGCAGGCCGTCGTAGCCGGTGAACAGATTGCCCTCGCCGGTGTATTCCAGCGCCTTGTCCATCTTGAACTTGCCAGCGGCGCGGCCCATGGCTTTCTGGTTTTCCATGGCGGCGGCAAAGCCGGCTTCGTCCACCGTGACACCGCGCTCGCGGCAGACGTCGGCCGAGAGGTCCAGCGGGAAGCCGTAGGTGTCGTGCAGCTTGAAGGCGACTTCGCCGGGCAGGACGCTGACACCGCCCGCCAGGGCTGCGTCCAGAATGCCCATGCCGTTGGCCAGGGTCTCAAAGAAGCGCTCTTCTTCGGTCTTCAGCACTTCGATGATGCGTTGTTCGTCGGCACGCAGCTTGGGGTAGGCGTCGCCCATCAGCGCCACCAGGTCGGGCACCAGCTTGTGGAAGAACGGCTTTTTGCAACCCAGCAGGTAACCATGGCGAATCGCACGGCGCACGATGCGGCGTTGCACATAGCCACGGCCTTCGTTGCTAGGAATCACGCCATCGGCCACCAGGAACGAGGTGGCACGGATGTGGTCGGCGATCACACGCAGGCTCTTCTGGTTCAGGTCGCTGACGCCGGTTTCGCGGCCAGCGGCCTTGATCAGTGCGTCGAACAGGTCGATCTCGTAATTGCTGTGCACGTGCTGCAAGATGGCGGCGAGGCGCTCCAAACCCATGCCGGTGTCCACGCAGGGTGCGGGCAGCTTGGTGACCGAACCATCCTCGGCCATGTTGAACTGCATGAACACGTTGTTCCAGATCTCGATGAAGCGGTCACCGTCTTCTTCGGGGCTGCCCGGAGGGCCGCCGGGGATGTGGTCGCCGTGGTCGTAGAAGATTTCCGAGCACGGGCCGCACGGGCCGGTGTCGGCCATCATCCAGAAGTTGTCGCTCTTGTAGCGGCCGCCCTTGTTGTCACCGATGCGGATCACACGCTCGGGTGGCAGGCCGATTTCCTTGGTCCAGATGTCGTAGGCCTCGTCATCTTCTTCGTAGACCGTGGCCAGCAGGCGCTCGGCCGGCAGCTTGTAAACCTCGGTCAGCAGTTCCCAGGCCCACTTGAGCGACTCGCGCTTGAAGTAATCGCCAAAGCTCCAGTTGCCCAGCATTTCAAAAAACGTGTGGTGGCGCGCGGTGTAACCGACGTTTTCCAGGTCGTTGTGTTTGCCGCCAGCACGCAGGCAGGCCTGCACCGAGGTTGCGCGCACGTAGGAACGCTTGTCCGTGCCCAGAAACACGTCCTTGAACTGCACCATGCCCGAGTTGGTGAACATCAGCGTGGGGTCGTTGCCCGGCACCAGCGAGCTGCTCGGCACCACGGTATGCCCCTTGGAGGCAAAGAAGTCGAGAAAAGTCTTGCGGATGTCTGCGACGGAAAGCTTTGGAGTGGTCATGGTGCGCAATGTTGGGAGCCGTGGGCCAAGGCCAGCCGTATGTTCACTTGCTGGCTTTGGTTTTGCCGAACCCGCGATTATAAATTTTCTTAGCGCCAAACCTATACAGCTGCTGTTATTTGGCGTGGCGCAGCCGCAGCGAACTGAAGACCCCCGCCATTGCGGCGAAACCTGCAGCAAGGCCCAGTGCCACGCGCACACCCGTGCCGTCGTGGGCGCTCCACAGGCTGAACACCACGGCGATCAACACCGCGCCCAGGGTTTGCCCGGTCAGACGCGCCGTGCCCAACATACCACTGGCCGCACCGCCCCGGTGGGCCGGTGGCGAGGTCAGGATGGTGTGGTTATTTGGCGACTGGAACACCGCAAACCCGACACCACACAAAGCCAGCCAGGCCGCGATTTCCACATCACCAGGCTGCGCGGGCAAACCTGCCAGCATCGCCAAACCAAGGGCCAGCAGACCCAGGCCAAGGCCGCCGAGCAGGCCATCGGCAATCTTGCCAATCAGCCGCCCCACCATGGGCGCCACCACCACAATGGCGATGGGCCAGGCGGTGATCAGCGCGCCGGCGGCAAAGTGGGAACGCCCCAGGCCATTCAACAGCATGAAGGGCAGCGCGATATAGGCCAGGGTCTGTGCGGTGAAAGCGGCCACAGAAGTACACATAGACAAGGCAAACACCGGGATGCGCAGCAGGTCCAGCGGCAGCAGCGGCACCACCTGGCGCATCTGCCGGCGTACATACACCAAGCCTACCGCCACACCCACGGCCAGCATGACGATGCCGCCAGTCAGTTCGGTCAGGGCTTTGCCATCCGCCACGCCGGTGCCCAGAGCGTCTGCACCCATGAACACCAGGCCGAACATCAGCGCATTGAGCACAATGTCCAGCGGCGCCAAGCGTGCTGCCGAGGACTGGCTGGCATGGTTGAACGGCAGCGCCGAACGCCCCAGGAACCACACCAGCACGCCCAGGGGAAGGTTGATCGCAAACAGCCAGGGCCACGAGGCCACGGACAAAATCGCCGCCGCCACGGTGGGGCCGGCCACCGAGGTCGAGGCCACCACCATGGAGTTGAAGGCCACACCACGCCCAAACAGGTCTTTGGGATAAGTCAGCCGCACCAGCGCCGCATTCACCGCCATGATGCCGGCCGAGCCCAGGCCCTGCAGCACCCGCGCCGTCACCAGCCAGGGCAAGGAAGTGGCCATCACACAGCCCAGCGATGCCACGGTGAACAGCGCCACGCCCCACAGATAGACGCGCCGGTAACCGATCTGGTCACCCAGCGCCGCCAACGGCAACAGCGCCACCAGCACCGCCATCTGGTAGGCATTGACCACCCAGATGGTTTGTGCGTCGGTCACCTTCAGGTCCACTGCCAGGCCCGGCAAGGCCAGGTTGACGATGGTGCCGTCGAGCACCGAGAAGGCCACGCCCAACAGGATGACAAACATGGCGCGGTAACGCGCGGGGGCGGGAAGTCCGTCTTGGATCGGAACTGTTGCAGACGCTAGAGTCATGGACATGTGGCCCCCGCATGGTGCATGACCAGCGCGAGCCCGTAAGAGAGGGCGAAGCCGCGATTGTGCCCAGAGCGAATACCCCATGGGCGTACCCAGCCATCGGGGCTGCTGGCAGTTTTGAGACAGAAGATGTTTGGCATGGTGTTGTGGTGATGGGTCGGTGCAGCCACTTTAGCGACGCGACACAGCCGGCGGAAGGCGCTGCGACTGCATTCATACACTGCAGTAAACGCCATGGTTCAGTTCAACACTCTCGTTACGATCAAGCATGTCCGAACCCGATTTAAACCTGCTGATTGCACTCGATGCCTTGTTGGCGGAGGTCAGCGTCGCAGGCGCGGCGCGCCGCCTTGGCCTCAGCGCCTCGGCCATGAGCCGCACCTTGATCCGCCTGCGTGAGGCCACAGGCGACCCGTTGCTGGTGCGCGCCGGCCGCCAGATGGTGCTGACACCCCACGCCGAGGCGCTGAGCCAACGCACGCAAGATGCTGTGCACCAGGCGCGCGCCTTGCTGAGTCCGGTCACCAGCGAGGCCGACTTCAGCACGCTGCAGCGCAGCTTCACCATACGCGCCAACGACGGTTTCATCGAAGCCTTCGCCGCGCCGCTGATCGCCGCCGCCATGGCCATCGCGCCGCAGCTGCGTTTGCGCTTCGCCCCCAAGCTGGAAAAGACGGCCGCGCATTTGCGCGAAGGGACGGCCGACCTGGAAATCGGCGTGCTCGGTGAAATGGGCCCCGAAGTACGCGTGCAGGCCTTGTTCCGCGATCGTTTTCTGGGCGTGGTCAGGGCCGGACATCCACTCGCATCAACGTTGGCCGTCAGCGCCGAACAATATGTGTCATTCGGCCACGTGGTGGCCTCGCGCCGCAGCGGCAAAAGCGGCCCGGTAGACCTTGGTCTGGCGGCCTTGGGGCTGAAAAGAAACATCGTCGCCGTGGTGCCCAGCTTTCCTGCGGCGCTGGCCGTGGCGCGGTCCTCGGATTTGGTGGCTTTGGTGCCTGAGACGTTTCTTGCCAACCCATCCGAGCCCCAAGCATCGGCACCCTACGCTTTTGAGCTACCCGTGCCCACCGAGCAGATCACCGTCTCGCAAATGTGGCACCCGCGCTTGGAAGCCGACCCAGCACACCGTTGGCTGCGGCAACTGGTGCTGACCGTGTGCCGCGCACGCGTGCCACAAAGCGGCTAACGCCCCAAAGCACCCAATCCCTGCTGGCATTGCGCCCTGAGGGTGGCAACCTCAGCATTTACAGAACGGTCTGCTGGTCCAGCACCAGACCCGGCCTGGCCACGCCCGTCGCCAAGCTAGCCCCAAATTGCGGCACGCCGCTTCAAGCGTGTGCCCGCCTGCGCCAAAACGGGTGATACCTGCGGGCAAACGCCCTGCATGCACCGCAAAGCTGCCCCAAAACGGCTGCAAATACACCCAAAAGATGTGGCACGCAACCTGCTTAATACCCCAACAAGATATTTTAAATATCTTCTTAATATATTAACAATCCTCTACCCAGAGAACACCACGACGGCCCTCGGGGCCTCTTCAACCTCACTTTTAGGAGCTCACTCTCATGACCAACCCGCGCTGGAAAGGCATCTTCCCCGCCATCACCACCAAGTTCCACGCCGACGAAAGCATAGACGCCGCCGGCACCGCCAAACACATTGATTTCCAGATCCGCAACGGCATTCACGGCCTGGTGACCTGCGGCTCCCTCGGCGAAGCCAGCACCCTGTCGCTGGAAGAAAAGCTGCAGGTCGCCAAGATCGCGCTGGAAGCCGCCGATGGCCGTATTCCGGTACTGGCCAACGTCTCGGAAACCAGCACCCGCGAAGCCCTGCGCTACATCGATGGCGCCAACAAACTGGGGGTGGCCGGCTTCATGGTGATGCCCTCGGTGATTTACGTCGCCGACGCCCGCGAAGCCATGCAGAACGTGCGCACCATGGCCAACGCGGCGCAAAAGCCCATCATGGTCTACAACAACCCGGTGGCCTACCGCGTCGACCTCAAGCCCGAACACATGGTGCAACTGGCCGACTGCGAACACATCGTCGCCATCAAGGAAAGCACCGACAACATCCGCCGCATCACCGACCTGCGCAACGTGCTGGGTGACCGCTACCAGTTGTTCCTGGGTGTGGACGACCTGGCCTATGAAGGCCTGGCGTTGGGCTGCGACGGCCTGCTGGCCGGTGTCGGTTGCGCCTTCCCGCGCGAAACCGTGGCGCTGTATGACCTGATGAAGGCCGGCCAGTGGGCCGAGGCGCTGAAGCTGTACCAGTGGATGACGCCCATGCTGCACCTGGATGTGTCGACCAAGCTGGTGCAGAACCTCAAGCTCATCGACCTGCTGGTGGGTGTGGGCACGGAACACATGCGCCGCCCGCGCCTGCCGCTGATCGGCGAAGAGCGCGCCTTCATCGAAAACATCGTCGCCAAGGCCCTGGCCACGCGCCCCACCCAGTACCAGTCGGTTGCCTGATTTCCGTCGTCATCACACCAGGAGACTCCCATGAACACCCGCCCCCATCTTCTCTCGGCCCTGGGCCTTGCCGTGTTGGCCTGCGCTAGCCAGGCGAGCGCCCAGGAACAGGTCGTGACCATAGGCCACAGCGGCCCGCTGTCCGGCCCCAATGCCTTCGCGGGCAAAGACAACGAAAACGGTGTCCGGCTCGCGATTGAGGAACTCAACGCCAGGAAGATGGTGGTGGCTGGCAAGACGCTGAAATTCGAGCTGTCGTCGGAAGACGACCAGTGTGATGCCAAGTCGGGCGTCAACGTGGCGCAAAAACTGGTCGACAACGGCGTCAAGTACGTGATGGGGCCTTACTGCTCCGGCGTCGCCATTCCGGCCTCGCGGGTGTACAGCAACGGCGGCGCCATGGTCTCCACCGTGGGCACCAACCCCAAGGTCACCGACGGTGGCTACAAGAACCTGTTCCGCATCATCGCCAGCGATACCCAGATAGGCTCGAACATGGCGGTCTACGCGGCCAAGGTGCTGAAGGTCAGCAAGGTTGCCGTGGTCGACGACCGCACCGCTTTCGGCCAGGGTGTGGCCGAAGAGTTCACCAAGGAAGCCAAGAAGCAGGGCCTGACGGTGGTGGGCCAGGAGTTCACGACCGACAAGGCGGTGGACTTCCTGTCCATACTCACCAGCCTCAAGGCCAGGCAACCCGAGGCCATCTTCTTCGGTGGTTATGCCCCCCAAGCCGCCCCCATGGCACGCCAGATGAAGCAGCTCGGCCTGACCGCCAAGCTGCTGGGCGGCGACACCTTGTGCAGTCCCGAGGTAGGCAAGCTAGGCGGTGATGCGGTAAACGACACCGTGTACTGCGCCCAAGGCGGCTCGATGCTGGAAAAAGCCGTTGGTGGCCCGGCCTTCAAGGCCAAGTACAAGAAGCGCTTCAACACCGACACCGATGCCTACGGCGCTTCGTTCTACGACCAGACCATGCTCATAGGCGAGGCTATGCAAAAGGCGAATTCGATTGACCCGAACAAGGTCGGAGCCGAAATCTACAAGGCCTCGTACAAGGGCGTGGCCGGCACCTACACCTATGACGACAAGGGCAACATGACACAAGCACCGATCACGGTGTTCACGTTCAAGAACACAGTGCCCACCGCGCTCGCAAGCTACTGACCCCCAACGTGCCCAGCTCCATGCAACCTGATGTGATCGTCATTGGCGCCGGTATCGTCGGCGCAGCCTGTGCCCACGCCCTGGCGCAGGCCGGCCAGCGCGTGTTGGTGCTGGACGCACAGCTGGGCGGTGCCACCGGCGCGGGCATGGGGCACCTGGTGGTGATGGACGACAACCCGGCCGAACTCGCCTTGAGCCGGCACTCTCTGGACCTGTGGCGCAGTCTGGTGCCGCGCCTCGCGGCCGATTGCGCCTACAGCGCCTGCGGCACCTTGTGGGTGGCAGCTGACGACGCCGAAATGGCCGCTGCCGAAGAAAAGGGGCAACGCCTGCGCACACAAGGTGTGGACTGCCGCTTGCTCAACGCCGCACAACTGGCCGCAGCCGAACCGGCACTTCGGGCGGGCCTGAGCGGCGCACTTGAAGTGATGGGCGACGCCATCGTCTACGCACCGAACGCCGCACGCTGGTTTCTGCACGACGCTGCACAGGGCGGCGGCCACATCACCGTCGCACAGGCCGAGGTTGTGGCCATTGAACCCGGCCACGTGCGCCTGGCCGATGGCAGCCAGCGCCACGCGCCGCAGATCCTGCTGGCCAACGGCATACACGCCACCAGACTGTGCCCGGAGCTGCCGATACGCCCGAAGAAGGGCCACCTGTTGATCACCGACCGCTACCCCGGCACGGTGCACCACCAACTGGTGGAGCTGGGCTACATCACCAGCGCGCACCACGCCGAAGGGCCCTCTGTGGCCTTCAACCTGCAGCCGCGCCCGACCGGCCAAATGCTCATAGGTTCCTCGCGCCAGTTCGACACCACCGACCTGGCCGTCGAACCTGACATGGTGGCGCAGATGCTGCAGCGCGCACTGCACTACATGCCAGCGCTGGGCGAGCTCAACGCCATCCGCAGTTGGACCGGCCTGCGCGCCGCCACCCCGGACAGTCTGCCCCTGCTCGGCCGCCACCCCTGGCGCGAAGGCCTGTGGCTGGCCGTGGGCCACGAAGGCCTGGGTGTGACCACGGCCACCGGAACGGCGCATCTGCTGGCCGCGCTGATGACGGGTGGCGCGCCCGCCTTCGCTCCCGCGCCTTATGCGGTCCAGCGTTTTGCCGCGACTTCTTCCGAGACCACACCAGCATGAACCGCGACAAACAAGTCAGTCTGCACATCAACGGCCAGGCCTTGCGCATTGCCGCCGGCACCTCGGTCGCCGCCGCGCTGCGCGTGGCGCAGGCAGCCCACACTATGACACATATGGGCGTGGCACGGCGATCGGTATTGGGCGAAGCGCGCGCGCCCTTTTGCGGCATGGGCATATGCCAGGAATGCCGCGTCAACATCGACGGCCGGCGCCGTTTGGCCTGCCAGACCCGCTGCGCCGACGGCATGGTGGTGGAGACCACGTCATGACCAACCCCACGTCCCTTCCCCTAGAACATTGCGACGTGCTGATCATAGGCGCCGGCCCCGCGGGCATGGCCGCCGCACTGGCGGCCGCGCCCAGCGGCGCTGCCATCACCATCGTCGACGACAACCCCTCGCCCGGTGGCCAGATCTGGCGCGATGGCCCATCCGTCGACCTGCCTGTTGGCGCCCTGCAGCGCCGCGATGCCATCGCGCGCTGCGCCAACATCCGCGTGTTCAGTGGCACACGTGTCATCGCCCAGTCCGGCCCGCAAGAGTTGCTGCTGGAGAATGCCGAACACGGCTGGCGCATGGGCTGGCAAAAACTGATTCTGTGCACCGGCGCACGTGAACTACTGCTGCCTTTTCCGGGTTGGACGCTGCCTGGCGTCAGCGGCGCGGGAGCATTGCAGGCGCTCATCAAATCCGGCATGCCAGTGAAAGACGAACGCATCATCGTCGCCGGCAGCGGCCCGCTGTTGTTGGCCGCAGCCGCCACGGCCAGCAAGGCCGGAGCCCATGTACTGCGCATCGCCGAACAGGCCAGCCTCAAAGCCGTGGCCGCTTTCGCGGCGCAACTCGCGCGCTGGCCAGACAAGGCCATGCAATCGCTAGGACTGTTCAACACGGCCTACCGCACAAGCAGCCACGTGCTCGCGGTGCAGGGCGAAGGCCGGGTGGAATCGGTGCAGCTACAACGCAACGTGCAAGGCAGCACGGCTCACATGGAACACATAGCCTGCGACCGTGTGGCCTGCGGCTTTGGCCTGGTGCCCAATACCGAACTCGGGCAACACCTGGGCTGTGCGGTAGTGCTGCGCAACGGCGCCGCCGCCCTGGCGGTAGATGCCCAGCAAGCCACCAGCCTGCCAAACGTTTACGCCGCCGGTGAAAACACCGGTGTGGGTGGCAGCGAACGCGCTTTGGCACAGGGCGCCATGGCCGGCCACGCTGCTGTGGGCAGCACCGCACAAGCCAAGGCCCTTCGCGCCCAAGGTGCGCGCTGGGAGCAATTCGCCAGCAGCCTGCAGCGCAGCTTCGCGCTGGCCGAGCCGCTGCGCCACCTGGCGACCCCCGACACCCTGGTCTGCCGCTGCGAAGACGTGCAACACGCATCGCTGGCGCAACACCACAGCTGGACTGAAGCCAAGCTGCACACCCGCTGCGGCATGGGTGCCTGCCAGGGCCGGGTGTGCGGCGCGGCCACGCAATTCATGTACGGCTGGGCCCCGAGCGCGCCGCGCCCGCCGCTGTCGCCGGTACGCATCAGCACGCTGGCCGGGCTTGCCGTGCTCCATTCGCAAAACCCCCCCCAGAAAACGCCGAGGAATTCCAGCATGCAGCCTGACTTCATACTCGAAACCAAGGGACTCAGCAAAGAGTTCCGTGGTTTCGTCGCCGTGCGCAACGTCGACCTCAAGGTCAGACGTGGCTCCATCCACGCGTTGATTGGCCCCAACGGCGCGGGCAAAACCACCGTCTTCAACCTGCTGACCAAGTTCCACATTCCCAGCGCGGGCAGCATCACCTTTAATGGCATAGACATCACCCACGAAAAGCCCGCGCAGATTGCGCGCCGCGGCATCGTGCGCTCGTTCCAGATCTCGGCCGTGTTCCCGCAACTCAGCGTGCTGGAGAACGTGAAGATTGCGCTGCAGCGCAAGGCCGGCCTTGACTACCGCTTCTGGCAGCCCGTGGCGGCGCTGCGCACCCTCGACCCTGTGGCCATGGCCCTGCTCGAACAGGTGGGCCTGACGAACGCCGCGCAACTGCTGGCCGGTGACCTGCCCTATGGCCGCAAACGCACACTGGAGATCGCCACCACCTTGGCGCTGGACCCCGAACTGCTGCTGCTGGACGAGCCCACCCAAGGTATGGGCCACGAAGACGTGGACCGCATCAAGGACCTGATCAAAAAGGTCTCGGCCGACCGCAGCATCCTGATGGTCGAACACAACATGAAGGTGGTCGCCGACATCAGCGACACCATCACCGTGTTGCAGCGCGGCGAGATCCTGGCCCAAGGGCCGTATGCACAGGTATCGGTCGATCCCGCCGTACGCGAAGCCTACATGGGCACGGAAGAAGAGGCCGAACATGTCTGACACCAACTCTTCAACCGTGCTGTCCATCAAGGACCTGAACGCCTGGTATGGGGAATCACATGTGCTGCGGGGCATAGACCTTGAAGTCAAGGCCGGTGAATGTGTCACGCTGCTGGGCCGCAACGGCGCGGGCCGCACCTCGACGCTGCGCGCCATACTCGGCCTGGTGGGCAAACGCACGGGCTCGATCATGGTGGAAGGCAAAGAAACCATCAGCATGCCGCCACACCGCAT